>SKOX01000440.1 GCA_007119835.1 Paracoccaceae bacterium | reverse complement strand
TCCCCAACGAGGGCGAGCTGGCGGTGGCCTGAGACCCGCGCCGGACGGACGTTGAAGACGACGAGCGACGGGACTTCCTGGATGCTGACCGTCTGCCGCGTCGTCGCGCCCATCCGCGCCAGCGCCTCGCGCAGGAGTCCAGCATTGACGATCTCGCGGCCGAGGTCGAGGCCGAGGACAGTCATCGCGGCGGCGACCAGGCAGGTCTCTGGTCATGGCTCCGACGGCACCGCGTCACCCCTGGCCGGCAGTCGGCCGGTGCTTCGCCTTGTTCTGCCGGATCGCGGCACTACTGTCTCTCCGTAGACAAGGAGAACCGGATGCAAGACGCGCCCCACCCCGCCACGGCTCCTGACACCGATGTCAGCCAGCCATGGAACAAGGACAACCAGGCGTGGTGGGACTGGTATGTGAGCCTCGCCGACAACGAAGGCGAGATCACCGCGTTCGAGCCCGCCCCGCCGCTGCCCGACATGCCCCTGCCCGGCGATGACGCGGTGATTGCCGAGCTTGCCCGGCCCTATCCGCTTAGCCCGGACGACGTGGCGTTCTTCCGGACCAACGGTTTCATCAAGCTCAAGGGCGTGTTCTCGCCCGGAGCGGTGCTGAAGCTGCGGGCCGAGTTGGTGCGCCAGCTTCAGGCGGCGTTCGGCACCGACGTCGACGGCGGCGTGCAGGACAGGTTTCTCAGCCTCGAAATGGTCTGGACCGACAATCCGCTGCTGCGCGCGTACGTTCTGTCGCCGCGCGTGGCCAAGATCTGCGCCGATCTGCTGGGCGTGCGGGCGGTGCGGCTCTACCACGACAACGTGCTGTCGAAACAGCCCGGCTGCGGCCGCACGCCGTGGCATTTCGACGACCATCATTTCCCGCTGGACACCCACGACGTCGTCACCGCGTGGGCGCCGGCGCAGGCGATCCCGCTGGCGATGGGGCCGCTGGCCTTTGCCCACCCGCTCGACGTGCACACGCTCGTCGACGCCGTGGCGTTCGAGAAATCCTCGACCAGCTACGACCGCGGCGTGGCCGAGACGTTCCGGCGCCACAATGTCGCCGTGGACGAAACGCCGTTCGAGATCGGAGAAGTCAGCTTTCACCACAACCTGAGCTTCCACACCGCCGCTCGCAACCGCACGGACCGGAGCCGCATCGTCCTCGCCAACACCTATTACGCCGACGGCGCGCGGGTGGTCGAGGCGCCGACGATGGTCTCGGGGGACTGGCAGAAGTTCATGCCCGGGGTCGGCCCGGGCGAGGTGGCGGCCAGCCCGCTGAACCCGGTGTGCTGGCCCGTCCCGGGTGCCGGCGATGAGTGATCTCCTCGCCCGCAGCTCCGCCCACTGGTCTGAAGCCGGCCGTGCGGGGATGGAGGCGTTCTACACGCTGGCCACGGAGGATTACCGCCACCTCGCGCTGGCCCGCGACTGGCCCGCGCTGTTCGAGGCGGCGCAGGCCCGGGTCGGCGACCGGTCCCTGCGGCTGCTCGATGTCGCCTGTGGCTCGGGCAAGTTTCCCGATGCGCTGGTGCGCCATGGCGGGCTGGCCGAGGCGGCGATCCGGCCGGTGGAGACGGCGCTGCTCGACCCTTCCGCCTTTTCCATCGCCGAGGCGCGGGCGGCGCTGCGGGCCCCCTTCCGCCCGGCCGCCGAGTTCGAGACGACGCTGCAGGATTTCGCGCCGCCGCCCGAAGGCTACGACATCGTCTGGGCCACCCACGCGCTCTATGCCATCCCGCGGGCCGAGCTCGGTCCGGCGCTGGAGCGGTTCCGCGCCGCCATCGCCCCGGGCGGCCTTGGGCTGATCGCCCACAGCGCCGAGGCCGGCCATTACATCGCCTTCCACCGCCGCTATCTGGACGCCTTCGGTCCGACGGGGGCGCAACCCTATGTCTCGGCCGAGACCATCGCCGACACGCTCCGCGAGGCCGGGGCAAAGGTGGCGGTGCAGATGGTGGCGTATGACAGCGTCGCCGGCGCGGACGCGTCCGGAGCGGTCGAGGGCTACCTGCAGCGCTGCGTCTTCGACGACCGCGCCAGTCTTGCCGAGATGGCGGACGCCGCGCCGCTGTCGGGCTATCTGGCCGGATGCCGCCGGCCGGATGGCTGGCGGTTTGCCCAGCGCGTCTGGGTGATGACCGTGACCGGCTGAGCTGCCGGTCCGGCGCCCGGACCCAGCCTCCCCTTGCGAGCCCCTCTCCCGAAGCCCCTGCCCGAAAGGCTCCGCATGACCGACGCGCCGCTGCGCACAGACTGGACGGACCGGCTGGCGCGGGGCACCGCACCCGACCCGGCCGCGCTGCGCGCGCATCTGCGCACCATCCACCGCGATCATGCGGGCTTCACGGAAAGCTGCGCGTTGCGCTGCCGCGATGCCGCAGGGCGCACCAGCTATGCCAGACTGGCCGAGGCGGTGGAACCCGACCGCCACCGGGTGCTGCTGGATGTCGCCTGCGGCTCAGGTCCGCTGCTGGAGCTGTGCCACGCGACGCTGCCGCCGGGAATGCGGCTGATCGGCATCGACATGTCGCCCGAAGAGCTGGCGCTGGCGCGCGCCCGGCTGCCCGCGGGGCGGGCGGATCTGGTCGAGGCGCAGGCCGAACGGCTGGACTTCCTCTCCGACGGGTCGGTCGATGTCGCGCTGTGCCACTGGGCGCTGACGCTGATGGACCCGGTCGCCCCCGTTCTGGCGGAAATCGCCCGGGTGCTTGCCCCCGGCGGCCGCTTCGCCGCCATCGTCGACGGCCCCGCGGCTGCGGCGCCGGGTTATGGCGCGGTGCACGACCTGATCTATCGCCATGTGCAGGCCGAGCTGCCCGCCTATGGCACGGTGGACCTCGGCGACCCGCGCGTGCGCAGCGCCGGCGACCTCAGGGCCCTCGTCCACGCCGCCTTCCCCGGCGCCCGGGTGCGCGTCGAGACGGGCGTGGTCACGATGTCGGCTCCGGCGGAGGCACTGGCGCGGGAGGCAGCGGGCTTCTTCTACGCCGCCTTCGTGCTCTCGCCCGCCGCCCGGGTCCGCATGCTGGCCGATCTCGCCGCCCTGTTGTCCGGCATTGCCCCCGGCAGCGTCCCGACCTTCTCGATGCCGATCAATCGCCTGCTTGTCGATCTTCCATAGAAACGCCGGGCCCGGCCGGTTGCCACCGCCCTGGGGTTCCTTCTAACCGCAACCCGCACGAGGCGGCGCCGACGATGGACGGTGACGGTGAACTCTGTTCCGAGGCTTCATCACACATCGCTCGGGATCCGCCTACCTGCCCCTGCACAATGGCCGCGTGCCGCCGTGGCTCGGCGGGCGGATGATCCGGCTCGGGCCGGTCGTCACGCAGGCGATCGTCCACCACTACGGCGGCGACGCGATCCTGCACCGGATCGCCCAGCCCTTCGGCGCGGGCTGGTACGAGAGACGGATCGATCCTCGCGCCCGCCTGCGTGGACCGCGGTCTCATCGTGCTGTTTCCGCCGACGTCGGCCCACGCCTGGCCCGCGCGCCTGCTCCCGCATCTACGTGTCCTCGCGCTGTCCGGTCCATACCCGCTGATCACCTGGCGCGGGAGCCGTCCTCGCTGGCATGCTCCTCAGTCGCCAGGACCTGCGGGCGCCGCGCCTGCGTCTCGCGCTCATCCTCGGCGGACCCGCGGACGCGCTCGGCAGCGCAAGCGCCTCCAATCTCCTTGAGCAGCATCTGGGCGAGCCGCAGCCACTGGCGCGCGTCCATATGGGTGACGCCTTCCTGTTCGGTCGCGGCAACGCCTACCTGTCGGTGATCTGGGACAAGGCCGCGGTCGAAGCGATCGGCGAGGGCGAGATCGCGGAACCCGAGGACGGCTACGCGATCCTGCGCGACGCGGCGGTGGTCGCCCGCGACCCGGGCGCCTATCTGTCGGACGAGGCGGGCCTCGAGGCGCCGGTCGCCTCGGAGCGGGTCATCGCCTATGGCTTCTCCCAGACCGGCTCGCTGCTTCGGGACTGGTTCCAGGGGCGGAACACCGAGGACGGCGAGCCCACCTTCGATGGCGGGCTGGTCGCGGGCGCCGCCGGCCTCTGTCTCCAACTCGCCGACGGCGATTGGGTGCCATGCGAAG
>SKOX01000409.1 GCA_007119835.1 Paracoccaceae bacterium | reverse complement strand
TATCGGCTTCCGGACCGGGCGTGGACGAACGCGGCGGCTGGAGGGTGACGACCGTGTTCGAGGACCGCGCCATCAGCGGCGCCCCAGCGATCCGGCCGGGATCGGCGACCTGCAGATCGGGCTCAAGGGCGTGATGAACGCACTCTACCCCAAGGACCTCGCCGACAAGACCCGGCGCGGGCCGGTGTGCCGAGTTGCAGGACGTGATCATGGCGCTGATCCCGCCCAGCCAACACAAAAGCGGCTCGACTACAGGCCGTGGCGCTTCCGGTGACGGGATTGCATGACGCCTCGGCGCCTGATGGCGGCCTTACTCGAACCTGAGAGCGTCAAGGGGAGGCACTCGGGCTGCCTTCCAAGCCGGATAGAAGCCAAAGAACCGGGGCTCGGAGCGCGGCGGCGACGGTCTGGCCGACCTCGGCGTCGCGGCCGATCACGACGCCGTCGACGGGCGAGCGGATGACGGTGCGCTCAAGCTCGATCTCGGCGTGGCGCAGCGCGGTCTGACGCTGGCGGATCACGGCCTCGGCGTTGGTCAAGGTCGAGCGGGCGGCGGCGAGATCGGCCTCGGCGAGCGCCACGAGCGATTGGCGGGCGCCTTCGACGGTTCGGGGGAAGGTTCCGGGACGCCGCGCGGTATGCGGTTCAGCCGGAAGAGCATCCCCAGGGCATCCGATTGGGGTCGGCCTTCGAAATAGGGATCGTCCCGGAAATACCCGTCGGCCTCGCGGCTGGCGAAGAGCTCGTAGATGGCCCGGGTGAAACGCCGGCGGAACTCGGCGTCGGAAGACGGCATCGCGAAGGCATAGGGCTCGTAGGTGCGGAACGTCGGGTGGAAGAGCACGCGCGCGGCGCAGTCGTCCCCGGCGTCGAGAATGTAGGCCCTCAGGATGTCGGTGTCGCCGAAGTAATAGCGCAGTTCGCCGCGGCAGAGACGGGCGATGCCGTCAACGTGGCTCGGCACGGTCAGCGGGCAGACCACGGCGTCAGGACCGGCCGAGAGGACCCCGGGTAGCGCCATCGCCGCATCGAAGGCCTCGAATGCCGTCGTGTTGTCGACCATGCCCGCGGCGAAAACCGCTTGTCCGGGTCCGGCGGCGCACCCGGCGAGGCCCGCGGCTTCCGTCGCCGCAAGCGGCTCCGCCCGGTCGAACTCGACGAAAGTGGCGTTGGCGACGAAGACCACGGGCGAGAAGTCCCAGCGCTCGGCGCGGGCGAGCGTCAGCGTGGTCGGGTCGCAGATCAGGTCGACCTCGGGGTCGAAACGGCTCTCGGCGAGGAGATCAACCTCCTGGCCGATCCGATACCCCGCAAGGATCACCGCGCGGCGGCAAAGCGTGACGAGGTAGCCGTCGAACATACCGAGACTGTTGCGGTAGGCGAAGGGCTTGGCATCGCTTCGCATGCCGACGTCGACCGTGCCGAGCACCGCGGGCTGCGCGTGACCGGGACCTGCCGCGAGGAGCAAGAAGGCGGCGAGGCCGATCGAGGCGGTCCGGCCCAGGGCAACCACACGCATCTCAGCCGGGTCGCTGCGCGTGGGCGCGTCCGCCGGTGGCTCGCTCCGGTCATCGGAGGACTGCTGCTCGACGGCCAGCGCCTCGACGCGTGCCAGCACGAGCGTGAGCCCGACCACGGCTGCAATCAGCACGGCAGCGGCGACCTGGGAGAGCGACCGGAGCGCCGCGACCTCCGCGCTGGAGCCGGCCTGGACGGAGACGAAGTGCGCTACCGCCCAGGCCGCGATACCGACCACGATGGCATGGACGGCAAGGATGCTGATCCAGCGGCGGCGCTGCATCTGGGCGGGTCCGATGTCCATCAGGATTGCCACGAACACGCCGTGCAGGCCGGCCATCGCCCCGAAGAGAAGGCTGACCTCGAGGTTGCGGCGCATCTGGATCAGGAGGTCGCGCCCGATGTCGGCGATGCGGTCGGCGCCGAACAGCAGGCCGATCATCGTGAGGTAGACGAGGTAGATCGCGCACACCGTCACGGCGCAGACGACGAAGACGCCGAGCCACTTCTCGATCGGCCAGAGCGGCTGGCGGCGCTCGAACACGTTGATCCACCTCCGCCGCCGCCGGCGGCCTTCGCGCCAGGCGATGGCGAGCCAGGTGGTCAATCCGAAGGCGACGAGACCGGTGAGCGCCCAGTCGCGCGCGAAGGTCCACGGGTTCGGTGCGGCGAAACCTGCGGCGATGGCATCGGCGTGGTCGCGAAAGGCGATGTTTCGCAGTTGCAGGCCATAGAGGAAGCCGACCGCGGCGTTGATGGCGATGCAGATGCCGACCGCCCAGAGACCGGTGCGCAGCACTCGCCGACGGCTGTCATCGGCCTTATGGACCGCATCGAGAAAGCCGTCGATGACGCTGCCGAGCGGGCTGTCGGTGTCGGGCAGGTCGGAGCGCTGGTCGAAGAGCACGACGAGCGAGCAGACCTCGTCGCCGAGCCGCTCGGCGTGGCGCACGAGGTCCTCCCAGCGCTCCTGGCGCATCTTGACCTGCAGCGTGCGCTGGTTGTCGTCGGCGTCGGGGGGCAGCCAGACGATCGAGGGGTCCGAGAGCAGAGCCATGTCGCGCTCGAGCGCGACGATGTCATCCTGGACCCGCCGGTTCCATTCGGTGAGCGTGGCGGAGCCGTCGATGACGCCGGGCGACGGCCAGACGCGACGCTCGGCGACCCAGTAGCGGTAGGCCAGCATCTTGCCGACGGACCGCTCGAAGGGCTCGCGCCGGAAGCCGGCGCCGATGGCGGCCTGCGCCGCCGCCGCATAGGCCTCGAGGCGGCGGCCGATGAAGGCGTCGTCGCCTACAGCGGCGATGGCCGCGTCCAACCGGTCAACGTCGAGCCGGGTCGCAAGCGCCTGCTGGTGCAGCCGCTCGGGCGCGGCGGGAATGCCGAACAGCGCGTGGGTCGACCGGCGCAGGAAGCGCTCGGCGCGCTGGGCGACGGGAAAGCGCAGCAGGAGGCCGAGCGCGATCGCCACGAGCAGAGGGAACTCCGGTCGCGTGCGCATCTCCGGAAGCCCGCTGACCAGTTCCACGGAGTTGTGGACGTCTTCGCTGCTACCGAAGACCGCGCCGACTTGCACGCGCTCTGCATTTTGACCGAGGTAGACGTTCACCGCAGTCACAAGCACTTCGACCGCCCGCGCAGACAGGCATAGCAGGCCGTAGATCGAAACGATTATAAGCACATAGACGACGAAGGCGTAGTGGAACTTCCACCGGTCGACAATGTCAGAAGGCGGAAGTCCGCGGATGCGGCTGCCGCCCTCTGCCGGCCACGACGGTTCGTCGAACTGACGTATCGATGCGGCAATGACGACGGCGAGGCCGACTGCGAAGAAGACCCAGAACTCGAGTGACCTGTCCATGGCGATCCCAAAAGCTCGGCCCCCGGACGTGGAGGATTCTTCTCGCGCAGCCCGAAGCACATAGGCGGCCCAAGGATCAGCCCCCTATGTCTGCTTCACGAGCGCCGGCTTCGTCAGAGGCAGATCTGGATCGACGGATTGCAGGGCGAGTGCTGCCAGAGCAGATCCGAGCCGTTGTTCTTGCCAGGCAGGATTGAGATCGCGCCCCCGATGACGACCATTAGCCCAAATATCGTGCAAAGACCACGCATGACGCCCCCTCACGATAAAGCATTTCGCTCACTACTCTACCGATCATTTAATGATTCGTAAATGTCGTTGCCTGCGGATCTACCCGACCGGCTCGTGGTCGTTCCGGCTCGGGAAGCTGGGGTCGCTGACCTCTCCGTGGAGCTCCTTCTGTTTATGTTGACGACCACGGCGACTTCCTAGCTCTCTGGCAGCCGCGCCTCGGCATCACCTGCGGGTCCGGCAACGCCGGCCTCCCCCACGACGGCAACGACCCGCAGAGTGACGAGGCGGCTCAAGGCGCGCTTCAGCGCGTCAAGGACGCGACATCGGCGCCGGTTTCTTCGGCATCGTCACATGGCTGGAGCTGCTCGCCTGGAGGACCGCCCATGACCAAGAAGCCCGCCTGACCGGGGAATACGCCTGATACAGCCAGAATATTTTGGGTCGGCGGCGTGATTCATTACTTGATATTGCGG
>SKOX01000203.1 GCA_007119835.1 Paracoccaceae bacterium | reverse complement strand
GGTCTCTGTAGTCTGCGTCATGGCGTGATCTCCCTGGCGGTGGCTGCCGCCGGTTGGGTGGGTTTCATCACCCGGAGATTACGCCGCCCTCAGATTTCCACCACCTTCGCGACACGACCCCCCGGGCGGCGGCACGAAGGTCGCAGGCGCCGAAAAAACGCTTGGCGTCGGGCGGCATCGCACTCAGTATCGGCGCCGGGTCGGCTGCCGCTTCGGCGCCGCTACGCTTGGCGTGCGCGCCTATGCCAGGTGCGCAGCGCAGGGAGGAAAAAGGCATGACGGTCGTATCGCTCACGGTCAACGGCAAGCCGGTCCGCCAGGAGGTCGAGGGGCGCACCCTCCTCGTCGATCTCCTGCGCGAGGGGCTGCGCCTCACCGGCACCCATGTCGGCTGCGACACCTCGCAGTGCGGCGCCTGCGTCGTCCACATGGACGGCGAGGCGGTGAAGGCCTGCACGATCTTCGCCGCCGAGTGCGAGGGCGCGGAGATCCGCACCATCGAGGGCATGGCCAACCCCGACGGCTCGCTCTCGGTGATCCAGCGGATGTTCCAGGAGCATCACGGGCTGCAATGCGGCTTCTGCACGCCGGGGATGGTGATGTCGGCGGCGACGCTGCTGAAGGACAACCCCGACCCGAGCGAGAAGGAGATCCGCGAGTACCTCGACGGCAACATCTGCCGCTGCACGGGCTACCACAACATCGTCAAGGCGATCCAGGCCGCGGCGGCCGAGATGGGATCGACCCGCGTGGCCGCGGAATAAGCGGCGCTCGGGATCAGGGAGGAACCAAGAATGCCGAAAGATTTCGGGATCGGCGCGAGTGTCAAGCGCCGCGAGGACGTGCGATTCCTCACCGGCAAGGGACGCTACACCGACGACTTCAACCGGCCGGGCCAGGCCCATGTCGCCTTCCTGCGCTCGGATGTGGCGCACGG
Source organism: Paracoccaceae bacterium (assembly GCA_007119835.1). Taxonomy (GTDB): domain Bacteria; phylum Pseudomonadota; class Alphaproteobacteria; order Rhodobacterales; family Rhodobacteraceae; genus Amaricoccus. The sequence goes on along the minus strand of SKOX01000203.1, from coordinate 3,149 downwards.
GCGGATCGTGTCGGTCGACACCGGCGCGGCCGAGGCGATGCCGGGCGTGCTCGGCGTCTACACCGGCGAGCACTTCAAGGACATCGGCGGGATCCCCTGCGGCTGGCAGGTGACGGACATCAACGGCCAGCCGATGCAGGAGCCGAAGCACCCGGTGCTGGCGCACGGCAAGGTCCGCCATGTCGGCGACCCGATCGCCGCGGTGGTGGCGGAGACCTATGCCCAGGCCCGCGACGCCGCCGAGGCGATCGTGCCGGAGATCGAGGATCTGCCGGCGGTCGTCGACCTGAAGGCGGCGATCGGCACCGAGGCGCCGAAGGTGCATGACGACCTGACCTCCAACCTCTGCTTCGAGTGGGGCTTCGTCGAGGAGAACCGCCAGGCGGTCGACGAGGCGATCCGCGGCGCGCATCACGTCACGACGCTCGAGCTCGTCAACAACCGGCTCATCGCCAACCCGATGGAGCCGCGCTGCGCCATCGGCGAGTACGACGACGCCGACGACATGCACACGCTCTACACCACGAGCCAGAACCCGCACGTCATCCGGCTGCTGATGGGCGCCTTCGTGCTCGGCATTCCGGAGCACAAGCTGCGGGTCGTGGCGCCGGACGTCGGCGGCGGCTTCGGGTCGAAGATCTACCACTACGCCGAGGAGGCGTTCTGCACCTGGGCCGCCAAGCAGGTGAACCGCCCGGTCAAGTGGACGTCGACCCGGTCCGAAGCGTTCATGTCCGACGCCCATGGCCGCGACCACGTGACGAAGATCGAGCTGGCGCTCGACGAGAACGGCAAGTTCCTGGCGCTCAGGACCGACACCTACGCCAACATGGGGGCGTACCTGTCCACCTTCGCGCCCTGCGTGCCGACCTGGCTGCACGGCATCCTGCTCGCGGGGACCTACACGACGCCGCTGATCTACTGCAACGTCAAGGGCGTGTTCACCAACACCGTGCCGGTCGACGCCTATCGCGGCGCCGGACGGCCGGAGGCGACCTATTCCATCGAGCGCGTCGTCGACAAGGCCGCCCGCGAGATGGGCATCGACCCGATCGAGCTCAGGCGGCGCAACTTCGTCAAGCCGGACCAGTTCCCCTACCAGACGCCGGTCGCCGTGGTCTACGACACCGGTAACTACGACGCGACGATGGACAAGGCCGTCGAGATCGCCGACGTGGCGGGCTTCGAGGCGCGGCGGCAGGAGAGCGCGCAGCGCGGCAAGCTCCGGGGCCTCGGGATCTCGAGCTACATCGAGGCCTGCGGCATCGCGCCGTCGAACCTCGTCGGCCAGCTCGGCGCCCGCGCCGGCCTCTACGAGAGCGCGACGATCCGGGTGAACGCGACGGGCTCGATCTCGGTCTTCACCGGCTCGCACTCCCACGGGCAGGGGCACGAGACGACCTTCGCGCAGGTCGTCGCCGACATGCTCGGCATCGACGCGAACCAGATCGACATCGTGCACGGCGACACGTCGCGGATCCCGTTCGGGATGGGCACCTACGGCTCGCGATCGCTCGCGGTCGGCGGCTCGGCCATCGTGCGCGCGACCGAGAAGGTGGTGGCGAAGGCGAGGAAGATCGCCGCGCATCTCATGGAGGCGTCCGAGGGCGACATCGAGTTCAAGGACGGCAGGTTCACCGTGGCCGGCACCGACAAGTCGGTGGCCTGGACCGACGTGACGCTGGCCGCCTACGTGCCGCACAAGTACCCGCTGGAGGAGCTCGAGCCGGGGCTGGAGGAGAGCGCCTTCTACGACCCGTCGAACTTCACCTATCCGCAGGGGGTCTATGCCTGCGAGGTGGAGGTCGATCCCGAGACCGGGCGGGTCGAGATCGCCTCCTTCGCCGCGGCGGACGACTTCGGCAACGTCGTCAACCCGATGATCGTCGACGGCCAGGTGCATGGCGGCATCGCCCAGGGCGTCGGGCAGGCGCTGCTCGAGGCCGCGGCCTACGACGAGACCGGGCAGCTGCAGTCGGCCTCCTACATGGACTACGCCATGCCACGGGCCGGCGACGTGCCGATGTACGTCGTCGACCATTCCTGCCAGACGCCCTGCACCCACAACCCGCTCGGGGTGAAGGGCTGCGGCGAGGCCGGGGCCATCGGCTCGCCGCCCGCCGTCGTCAACGCGGTGATCGACGCGCTCCAGCGCGGCGGGCATCGGGTGGAGCACATCGACATGCCGCTGACGCCCTCCCGGGTGTGGGCGGCGATCAACGCGGCCGCGTGAGGGAGACAGCCGGATGTACGCATTCGATTTCGTGAGACCCACCTCGGTGGACGAGGCCGTCCAGGCGCTCCGCACCGAGGACGCCCAGCCCATCGGCGGCGGCCAGACCCTGATCCCGACGCTGAAGCAGCGCCTCGCCCAGCCCGCGTTGCTGGTCAGCCTGCGCGGCATCAGGGAGATCCAGGGCGTCTGCACCGACGACGCCGGCCGGGTCTGCATCGGCGGCGGCACGCCGCACGCCGTCGTCGCGCGGGAGGCGCGGGCGCATTATCCCGCGCTCGCCGATCTCGCGCACCGGATCGGCGATCCGGCGGTGCGCACGCTGGGGACGATCGGCGGCAGCCTCGCCAACAACGACCCCTCGGCCTGCTACCCGGCCGCGGCGCTGGGCTCGGGGGCTGTGATCGTGACCAACGCCCGCGAGATCGCGGCCGACGACTACTTCCAGGGGCTGTTCACCACCGCGCTGGAGGAGGGCGAGATCATCACCGAGGTGAAGTTCCCCGTGCCGCAGGCCGCGCGCTACGAGAAGTTCATCCAGCCCGCCTCGCGCTTCGCGCTGGTCGGCGTCTTCGTCGCGCGCTTCGCCGACGGGGTGCGGGTCGCGGTCACCGGCGCGTCGGAGAGCGGCGTCTTCCGCTGGACCGAGGCCGAGCAGGCGCTCGCCTCGGACTTCCGCAAGGAGGCGCTGGCCGGGCTCTCGGTGCCGGCCGACGGCATGATCGGCGACCTGCACGGCACGCCGGAATACCGCGCGCACCTGGTCGGCGTGATCACCGGCCGCGCCGTCGCCGCGGCGGCCTGACCACCCGCCGCCCGGGCCCCTTTCGGGTCCGGGCGGCATTCGGCTCCCTGCCCGGGCCCGCCTCGGGTCCGGGCGGCATTCGGCTCCCTGCCCGGGCCCGCCTCGGGTCCG
>SKOX01000339.1 GCA_007119835.1 Paracoccaceae bacterium | reverse complement strand
GGTCAAGCCCCGCCGACGTGTTGCCGCACGCCGGGAAGTGTGGCAAGAGCCGCGACGTGCCCGGTGTACGGGCCCAGGCGGAGGGCTCAGGATGAACGACTACGCCGCTGCCAGGCTGGCCATGGTGGACCGCCAGGTCAGGCCGTCGGACGTCACCGCCTACCCGATCATCGCCGCCCTGCTCGACGTGCCGCGCGAGCTTTTCGTTCCCGACGCGATGAAGCCCATCGCCTACGCCGGCGAGCACCTGCCGCTGGGAGAGCGGCGCGTGCTCCTCGACCCCTGGAGCTTCTCCAAGCTGATCGAGACGGTGGGCATCCACCGGAGCGACCTCGTGCTCGACGTGGGCTCGGGCCTTGGCTACTCGGCCGCCATCATCGCCCGCCTCGCCGAGGCGGTGATCGCGCTCGAGGAGGATCCCGGGATGGCAGCCGCGGCCGAGGAGACCCTCGGCCGGATCGGCGCCGACAACGCTGTCGTCCACGCGGGGCGCCTCGCCGATGGCGCGCCGGAGCATGGCCCCTACGACGTGATCCTGATCGAGGGCGGCGTGGAGGAGGTGCCCGCCGCCCTGACCGACCAGCTGAAAGAGGGCGGTCGGATCGCCGCGATCTTCAGCGACGGCACCTTCGGGCAGGGGCGCTTCGGCATCAAGTCGGGCGGCGTCGTCGCCTGGCGGCGTGTCTTCGACTCCACGGCGCCGATCCTTCCCGGGTTCGAGAAGGCCAAAACGTTTGAGTTCTAGCGCGTGACGCCCGATACTGCCGGGAGAGAGCCAGGAACGGCCGCGGAGCAACGAGCAGGAACGGATCGAAGCATGCGACATGGATTTCTCGGGCGGCTGGGCGCAGCCTTCCTCGCGACGACGCTTGCGGCCGCGCCGGCCGCGCATAGCGATACGCTGACCGACGCCCTGATCCGCGCCTACCAGACGAGCCCGCTCCTCGACGCCAGCCGCGCGGCGCTGCGAGGCGCCGACGAGATCGTGCCCCAGGCCCGGGCGGCCCGGCGGCCGCAGCTCTCTGTCGGGGGGCAGGGCCAGGCAACCCGGCGCGCCGACACGGAACCGAGCAGGGCCGACACGCTGGCCGCCAGCCTGCAGGCGAGCCTCCTGCTCTTCGACAGCGGCCAGACCCGGGCCGCGATCGAGTCCGCCCGCAGCACGGTCGCCGCGGCCCGCGCCGACCTGCGCAACGTCGAGCAGCTCGTGCTGTTCAACGCGGTGCAGGCATTCATGGACGTGCGCCGCGACCTCGAGTTCCTGGCGCTGGCAGCGAACGACGTGCGGGTGCTGGAGCAGCAGCTCCAGGCGGCGCTCGACCGCTTCGAGGTCGGCGAGATCACCCGCACCGACGTCAGCCTGACCGAGGCGCGTCTGTCGGCTTCGCGCTCGGCCTTCGTCGCCGCCCAAGGCCAGCTCGAGATCAGCCGCGCCGCCTACGAGCGGGCGGTCGGCACGCCGCCGAGGGACCTTCAGCCGCCGCCGCCGCTGCCGCAGCTGCCGGCGAACCAGCAGGAGGCGACGGCGATCGGGCTCCAGCGCAATCCCGAGATCGTCTCGGCGCAGTTCGCCGAGCGTGCCGCACTCTACGACATGGACCGCGCCCGCGCCGCCCAGCGCCTCCGGGTGCAGGCCAGCGGCAGCGTGACCTACCAGAACACCTGGACGCGCCTGGAGGTCGGTCCGCCGGGTGCGGGTGCGACCAATGGCGCCCCGGTGAACGGTGGCCAGTTGAATCTCGACCAGGCCGATGGGACGACCATCACGCGGCGGCAGGACGACGTGGTCGGCACCGCGCAGATCCAGGGCAGCATCCCGCTCTACGATGGCGGCGCCACGTCGAGCCTCATCCGGCAGGCGCAGGCCACCCTCGAGCAGCGGCAGTGGCAGCTTCAGGATGCCGGACGCGGCGTCAACCAGCAGGTGGCCGCCGCCTGGACCCAGCTCGAGGTCGCCCGGGCACAGATCCCGGCACGGCGGACCCAGGTCGAGGCCGCGCGGATCGCGGCGGAGGGCATCTCCGAGGAGTGGCGGCTCGGCGCGCGCTCGGTGCTCGACGTGCTCGACGCCGACCAGGATCTGCTGGCGGCGCAGGCCGACCTGGTGCAGGCGGTGCGGGACGAGTACGTCGCAGCCTACAACCTGCTTTCGGCCATGGGCCTGCTTACGGTGGAGCACCTCGGCCTCGGGATCGAGACCTACGACCCGGAGGTGAACTTCACGCGGGTGCAGGGCGGGCCGGTGCGGGGTTACGACCTCGGCGTCGTCGACCGCATCCGGGCGCGGTGGGAGTAGAGGCGGCCATGGGAGAAGGCGAGAGGGACGCGCGCGCAGGCGGCCGGACGCCGCCGCCCGAGGCGCTCGACGACGTGCTGGCCTCGATCCGGGCGCTGGTCACGGCCGAGGCCTCCGCGCGCCTGGACGACCTGAGCGACCAGGTGCTGATGCTGACGCCGGACATGCGGATCGACGGCGGCGACGAGGCGGCGCGCTCGGGCGAGGTGCTCGCGGACGGCATCGAGCTCGCGGGCGGCCGCCCGGCCCCGATCCTCGACGAGGAGGCGATCCGCGCCGTCGTCAACCGCATCGTGCGCGAGGAGCTGCAGGGCGAACTCGGCGACCGGATCAGCCGGAACCTGCGGAAGCTGATCCGCCGCGAGATCGCCCAGATCGAGGCCGAACGGCAGGAGCGGCTGGAATGATCTCCGCTCATGGGCGAGGGGCTCCGCGGTGCAACCCGGTCCGGCGGCCGACATAGCCGGAGAATCACGACCTAACGCCAGGTGATCCGTGCCCGCATCCGGCGCGTCACGCCCTTGACCGGCGGCTGGAGATAGACCTCCCGCGCCACGGCGGCATTCTGGCCCGTCACCCGCGCGAGGATCTCCTCCGCGTGGTCGGCGCGGGGATGATAGCCCGGCACGAGGCGCATGCGGCGGACGACGGACGGGTGCACCGCCTCCGAACTGCAGGCCCCGACGATCCGGGGCGCGCGGTCCCAGAACAGCCGCGCCCGCCCCGAGCGGTTGCCCTTTGTCGCCGCGCCGGGATCGACGGGGAACCTGTCAGCCCAGCCGTCGGGCAGGATCAGGCCGCAGGCCTCCGCCCGGCCTACCAGCCAGCGAAAGGCGATGTTGGCGAGCGGCCGGGCCTCCGGTGCGTTCCAGACGTGGCCGCCGACATCGCCGTGAGTGCCGGCGAACCACATCTGCTCGACCCGCCCCGGCCAGTCATCCGAAACCCGCCAGGGCATCGGCGCGTAGGCGAGGCGGTCCTCGTCGAGCGCCAGCGCTTGGAAGGCGTTGCGGACTTCGGCCGTCAGGCCCTCGTCATGGAACTCGGTCGCCATTGGCGCGAGGCGCGAGACGACGGGATATGGCAGGCCAAGCGCCTTGACGGTGTCCCATACGCCCAGCGCCTCGATCATGACGCGCTCGTGGCAGTGCGCGGCGCGAAACGCGCGCGTCTCGTCCGTCACCGTCGCCGCCTCGTAAAGGCGGAAGGCGCGGGCGATGTTGCGCTCGGTCGCGTCCTCGCACCGGACGAGGCCGACCCGGCCGATGAACCCGGCCAGCGAGCGCACCGCATAGGCGCCGCGCGAGAAGCCGAACAGCATGATCCGGTCACCGGCGCGATAGCGCGCGGCGAGCGCCGCGTAGGCCTCGGTGATCGCAAGGTTGATGCCCGCGCCCGCCGCGATGCTGAGCCACTTGCCGACGCCCTCGCCCTGCACGCCGGGATGGTAGCCGACGGTCTGGCCGCGCCGGGGCCCGAGTTCCTCGAGCAGGCGGTAGAGGAGCCCGGTGTTGGTCTCCTCGCCGGGCACGAGCCGGCTCATCGTGCCGTCGATGATGTAGACGTGGATGCAGGCGGCGGTCGGCATGTTGCTGATATAGGTCATGAACGGTTGCAATGCCGGTAACGTTCCGGCGGGAGGGCCGTCATGGCGCGAGGGCGGCCGCGGCGGCGAGGCCAACCGCCAGCAGGGCGGCGAGAAGGCCCGCCACGGGCCAGCTGCCCATCGCCGCCTCCGCCCGGCGGGCAAGTGCGGGGAAGCTCTGGGAGGCGCGCGCGGCGACCGCGAGGGGGGCGCGCGGCTC
>SKOX01000193.1 GCA_007119835.1 Paracoccaceae bacterium | reverse complement strand
TCACGCCCGAGGAGGCCGACCGGCTGCGCCGCGCGCTCGCCACCTTCAAGAAGACCGGCACGATCCACACCTTCCGCGAGCGCTTCCTCGCCGGCATGGCGCGGAACGGCTATCCGGCCGACTTCGCCGAGCGCTGCTTCTCCCAGATCGAGGGCTTCGGCGAATACGGCTTCCCCGAGAGCCACGCCGCGTCCTTCGCGCTCCTCGTCTACGCCTCCGCCTGGCTCAAGCGCCGTCACCCCGGCATCTTCGCCTGCGCGCTGCTGAACTCCCAGCCGATGGGCTTCTACGCGCCCGCCCAGATCGTGCGCGACGCCCGCGAGCATGGCGTCGAGGTGCGGCCGGTCTGCATCAACGCCAGCTTCTGGAACTGCGCCATGGAGCCCGACGGCCGCGGCGGCCTCGCGCTCCGCCTCGGCTTCCGCCAGATCCGCGGCCTTCGCGAGGAGGAGGCCGACTGGATCGCGAGCGCGCGGGGCAACGGCTACGCGGACGTCGCCGCCGTCTGGCGCCGCGCCGGCACGCCGCCCGCCCAGCTCGCCCGCCTCGCCGAGGCCGACGCCTTCGCCAGCCTCGGGCTCTCGCGGCGCGAGGCGCTCTGGCAGGCCCGCGCCATCCGCGGCGAGACGACGCTGCCGCTCTTCGACGGGATCGAGGGCGAGGGCGAGGGCGAGGAGGGGCCGGTGCGGCTGCCGCCGATGACGCTGGGCGAGGAGGTCGTCGCCGACTACCGGGCACTGCGCCTGACGCTCCGGACGCATCCCATGGCGCTGATCCGCCACCTGCTGTAGTGGAGCCTCCGCTGGCAAGCATCTGCAAAGGGACGGAAAATCGAGGCAGGCCCGCAGCCCGGAGAGGCGGTGCCCGGCCACGCATGCCGCTTATGCTGCAGTGCAGCACTCGACAGGCGGCTCGCCCGCTGCTATGACATCGGCATGACGGACAAACCGCCGATCCTTTTCCTCCACGGGGCCTTCGCCGGGCCGGAGATCTGGACGCGCTTCGTCGCTCCCTGGTTCACGGCCCGCGGCCACCGCGTCGCCGCGCCCCGCCTGCCGGGCCCGGTCGAGGGCGAGCCGCGGCTGCGCGACTATGTCCGCCGCGCCCGCCAGGCCGCCGAGGCTTTCGGCGAGCGGCCGGTCGTCGTCGGCCACTCGCTCGGCGGCTTCGTCGCCCAGCATCTCGCCGCCGAGGGCCGCGTCGCCGGCGCCGTCCTCGTCGCATCGCCCGGGCCCTTCGGGCTCGGCCCCTCGTTCATGCATCTCGCGACGAAGGCCCCCGACGTGCTGGCCGCCATGATGATCGTGCAGGCCGGTGGCGGCGCGATGATCGGCCGCGACATGGTCCGCCGTGCCCTCTTCACCGAGGACACACCCGAGGACTGGATCGCGAGCGTCGCGACCTATCCGCAGCGCGAGCCGGTGGCGGCGCTCATCGACGGCATGACCTGGAACCTGCCGGTCTGGCCGCTCGTCCGGCGCGTGCCGATCCTCGCCGTCACCGGCGACGCCGACGCCTTCGTGCCGATGTCGGACCTCTGGACCATCCGCACGCTGCTCGGCGCGGAAACCGAGGTCATTTCCGGGCGGGCGCATGGCCTGCCGATCGACCCGGCGTGGAAGAGCCTCGCCTGGCGGATCAACGCCTGGCTCGACGAGCGCGGCGTGGGCTCCCTGCCGCCGCCGGTGATGTGGCCGTCCCTCTGGCCGGCGCCGCTCGGCCGTTCCGCCGCCTGAGCGCCGCTGCAGGCGGCAGGTTCCCGCCGTGCGCCCGCCAGAGCAGCCCATCGCGACGGATAGGCAACAGCGCGCCGTCGGGACGCGGGCCGCAGAAAAAAGCCATCGCGCCCCGGTAACGATTCAGCTATTTCTTGCTCATCACGGCGGGAGAAGGGGGCTAACCCCCGCGGGGCCGAAGCCGGCAGCGAGGGGACGAGCGAGCGATGGTCGAGGCAGGCATTGCGGGTCCGGTCCTCGCGGCTTTCGTCTTCAGCCTCGCGCTCTGCATGGCGATCGTGGCGACCCAGCGCTGGCACGGCCGTTTCAGCCATGATTGCGCGTTCGGCGTCCAGAAGTTCCACATCGATCCGACGCCCCGGATCGGCGGTGCGGCGCTCGGGCTCGCCTACTGGCTGGTCTGGCCGCTGCTGCCGCCCGACCTCGCGACGCTCTGGGCCCAGATCGGCCTCGCCGCGACGCCGGCGCTGCTCGCCGGGCTCGTCGAGGACATCACCAAACGCGTGCCGACACGCATCCGGCTGTTCGCCACGATGGGCGCGGGCGCGCTTTTCGTCGTCACGACCGGCTACGCGATGGCCGAGGTCGACGTCCCGGGCGTCGACTGGCTGCTGTCCTTCTCAATCGGCGCGCTACTCTTCACCGCCTTCGCGATGGGGGGCGTCGCCAATGCCGTCAACATCATCGACGGCTTCAACGGCCTTGCCTCGGGTTCCTGCCTCATCATGCTGGCCGCCTTCGCCTTCATCGCGGAGCGGGCAGGGGATCCGGTCGTCTTCCAGCTCGCGCTGCTCTACGCGGGCCTGATCGCCGGCTTCTTCGTCGTCAACTTTCCCTTCGGCAAGCTCTTCCTCGGCGACGGCGGCGCCTATCTCTCCGGCTTCCTGCTCGCCTCGCTCGGCGTGCTGATCGTCATGCGCAATCCGGAGGTTTCCGCCTGGGCGGCGATGCTCGTCTGCGGCTATCCCGTGATCGAGACGCTCGCCTCCATGCGCCGCAAGTCCCGCCGCGACGGCTACTCGATGAGCGTGCCCGACCGGGTTCACTTCCACATGCTCGCCTACCGCCGCTACGGCCGGCGTCTGGTGCCGCGCCACCTGCCGCGCCGGCTGCGCAACCCCGCGACCAGCGTCGTCACCTGGGCCTTCCCGCTCACCACCAGCGCCTTCGTCATGCTCTCGTGGAACAGCGCGGTGCTGTCGGCGGCCTTCTTCGTCCTCGCGGCCTACCTCTACGGCGCGATCTACGGCGTCATGTCGCTCAACCGAACCCGCGTCCCCCGCGGTCTCTCGCGCCTGTTCTAGCCGCGTTGCCGGCCTGCAGACGGCTATTTGTCGTGGCATCCGCCCCGTCCTTGGCTTAAGTTCGGGAAAATCCGGCTCGGGCGCCGTTGCGCTTGCCCCCAGACCGGAGCGCAGGAGGAATGCCCATGGCGACAGGATCCGTGCTTGTCGTGGACGACGAACCGAACATCGCGCTCAGCCTGGAGTACCTCATGAAGGGCCAGGGCTTCGACGTCCGCGTGGCACGCGATGGGGAGGCCGCCCTCGAGGCGCTGCGCGAACGCCTGCCGAACGTCATGCTCCTCGACGTCATGCTGCCCAAGCGGGACGGCTACGAGGTGTGCCAGACCGTGCGTGCCAATCCGGAGTGGAAGGACATCCGCATCATCATGCTCACCGCCCGCGGCCGCGCCATCGAGCAGGAGAAGGGGCTCGCGCTCGGCGCCGACGACTACATCACCAAGCCCTTCTCCACGCGCGAGGTGATCGAGCGCGTGCGGCAGTACATGCCGGTCAAGACCGGCTGAGCAGCCGATGGGCCACGGGCGCGCGCGGGCGCTGCTACTTGTCGTCGCTGCCCTCGCCGCCGGCCTTGCCTATGCCGCGGCGCTCTTCGGCGGTCCCCTCGCCGCCGCCGCCACCGCCGGCGCCTTTGTTCTCCTCATCCGCTTCTGGACCGAGAAGCGGCTGCTCGCGCCCTCCCGGCGCCTCGTCCGCGGTATCCGGGGGGTGCTGGAGGCGCGCTCGTCGGACACCAATCTCGGGCAGCTCGGCTGGCACGCGCTCGGCGAACTGCCCGAGGCGGTCGACGACGTCGTCACCACCCTGCGCGCCACCCGCCGCGAGAGCCGCAAGGCGGCCGAGTCCGAGGCGGCCCGCGTCGACGCGCAGAAGGCCTGGCTCGAGGCGATCCTCCAGGCGCTGGGCGAGGGCGTCTTCGTCTGCAACCGCCAGCACAAGATCATGCTCTACAACCAGGCGGCGGCGGAGCTCGTCGATGCGCCCGACCGCGTCGGCCTCGGCCGGTCGGTGGGCGAGGTGCTGTCGCTCGCGCCGCTCCGCCACAGCCTGACCCGGCTCGAGAACCGCCACCGCGACGTCGGCCATGCCGAGACCTCGGCGCCGTTCGTCTGCGCCGTGCCCGATACCAACCGGATCCTGCACGGCCGCATGGCGCTGCTCACCGACCGCGCCGGCGCGGCCTCGGGCTACCTCGTCACCCTGACCGACATCTCGGGCGAGCTCCAGCTGCTCGCGAAGGGCGACGGCGTCCGGCGGGCGCTCACCCGTGACCTGCGCGGCATGGTCGGCAACCTGCGTGCGGCCGCCGAGACCATGGGCGCCTTTCCCGACATGGCTCCCGACGACCGCGCCCGCTTCGAGGCCGTCGTCCTCGACGAGAGCACGCAGATCACCCAGACCCTCGACATGCTCGGCCAGGAGATCCGCGGCCACATGCTCGGCCGCTGGCCGATGGCCGACATCTACGTCACCGACCTCGTCCAGTGCCTCGAGCCGCAGCTCGAGGGCGCGGGCGTCAAGGTCACGCTCGTCGGACTGCCGCTCTGGCTCCACGGCGACAGCCTGTCGCTGATCCAGACGCTCGAAGCCCTGATCCGCCGGATCGCCGAGACGAGCGGCGCGACCGAGATCGATGTCGAGCCGATGCTCGGGGACCGGCGGGTCTATCTCGATCTGGTGTGGGAGGGCGAGCCCGTGCCCTCGGCCGAGCTCGAGCGCTGGCTCGAGGCGCCGTCGAGCGTCGAGGCGGGCGCGCAGCGCCTGCGCGACGTGCTCGAGCGTCACGGCTCTGAGCCCTGGTCGACCCGCGCCTCCCGTCCCGGCACGGCGCTGCTGCGCCTGCCGCTGCTCGCGCCGGACCGGCCCCAGTTCGAGCCGGAGAAGGTCCGCCTGCCGGCGCGCCCGGAATTCTACGACTTCGGCCTGATGCGCGAGCACCAGGGGGACGCGGCGCTCGCCGGCCGCCGCTTCGACGAGCTGCCCTTCGTGGTCTTCGACTGCGAGATGACCGGGCTCCATCCGATGCAGGGCGACGAGATCATCCAGATCGGCGCCGTCCGCGTCGTGCAGGGCCGCCTGCTCACCGGCGAGAGCTTCGAGCGGCTGGTCTACCCGGGCCGTCCGATTCCGCCTGCGTCGATCAAGTTCCACGGCCTGACGGACGCCGACGTGGCGGGCAAGCCGCCGCTGCGCGAGGTCCTGCCGGAGTTCCGCAGCTACGTCGACGATGCGGTGCTGGTCGGCCACAACGCCGCCTTCGACATGAAGTTCATCACGCTCAGGCAGCACGAAGCCGGCGTGACCTTCGACAATCCCGTGCTCGACACCATGCTCATCTCGAAGATGCTCGACGAGGAGGAGCAGGACCACTCGCTCGACGCGCTCTGCGATCGCTACGGTATCGCGATCACCGGCCGGCACACCGCGCTGGGCGACACGATCGCCACCGCCGAGTTGCTGCTCAAGCTCTGCGAGCGGCTCGAGGCGCAGGGCTTGACGACCTTCGGCGAAGTCATGAAGGCTTCCAACATGGCGGCCCAGCTGCGCCATCGGGGCGCCATCGTCTCGCAGGGCTGACGGGGGAGGCTGCAGGGCGCGTCGAGGTTGGGGATGGCCCATGGTCTCGAGTTGGACCATGGGTCTGACGGGGTTTCGAGCGTGGCGGCACGACGTCCACGCGTGCCGGCTTGTCCGGAACGGGCAGAGAAAGGGAGACGCCATGGCCGTGGCCGCCGACGCAGACGCAGACGCGATCCGGGATTTCCTGAAAAAGCATCCGCCGTTCGACCGGATGGACCCTCAGGATCTCGACTTCCTCGCCGCGCGGCTGCGGCCGCTGCGCTTTGCGGACGGCGACGCGGTGACCGATCCCCATGCCGGACCGGCGGAGTGGCTCTACATCCTGCGGGAGGGCCGCATCGTCGGCGAGGCGCAGGGCGAGGACGAGCGCCTCTCCGGCAACGCCTGGGAGCTCGTCCCCGGCGAGTGCTTCCCGATCGGCGCCCTGCTCGACGGCCGTCCCGTCCGCAACGTCCAGCGCGCCCATGGCGAGGCGGTCTGCCTGGCCATGGACCGCGCCGGCTTCGAGGCGTTGCGCGAGCGCAGCCGGGTGTTCGAGGAGTTCTGCCAGCACCGGCTCGGCGGCCTCGTCGAGCAGGCCCAGCGCCAGGTCCAGGCGGACGCCGTCCGCGACCTCGGCGGCGACACCTCGCTCAACATCGCGCTGAAGGAGAAGACCCTCCGCGAGCCGCTGACCTGCGCGCCCGAGGCGCCGATCCGCCAGGCGCTCGAGGGCATCAGTCGCGAGAAGGTCGGTTCCATCGTCGTGGTGGACGGCGACCGTCGCCCCCTCGGCATCTTCACCATGAAGGACCTGATGAACCGCGTAGCCCTCCGCGACGTGCCGCTCGAGGCGGAGATCGCCTCGGTGATGAGCCGCGATCCGGTCGTGGTGACGGGCAGCGCCTTCGCCTTCGAGGCGGCGATGCTGATGGCCCACAACGGCATCCACCACCTCTGCGTCGTCGACGACGACGGCCGCCTCGAAGGAGTGATCTCCGAGCGCGACCTGTTCTCGCTGCAGCGCGTCGGCCTCGTGAACCTCACCAAGACGGTCGGCCGCGCGACGAAGGTCTCGCACCTCGCCACCATCGCCACCGACATCCACCAGCTCGTCTCCCAGATGATGGCCCAGGGCGTGAAGGTCGGGCAGATCACCCAGATGATCACCCTCCTGAACGACCAGATCGTCGCCCGGGTCCTCGACCTGACGCTGCCCGAGCATCCGGAGGTCGAGGGCGTCGACTTCGCCTGGCTGGCCTTCGGCAGCCAGGGCCGCCACGAGCAGACGCTCAACACCGACCAGGACAACGGCATCCTCTTCACCGTCCCGCCGGGCGAGAGCGCCGACGCGATCCGCAAGCGGCTCCTGCAGTTCGCGGACCGGGTGAACCGGGCGCTCGACGAGATCGGGTTCACCCTCTGCCCGGCCGAGATCATGGCCCGCAATCCCGAGAGCTGCCTGTCCTTCGACGAGTGGAAAGGCCGCTTCGCCCGGTGGATCGATCAGGGCACGCCCGAGCATCTCCTGAAGGCGTCGATCTTCTTCGACTTCCGCGCGGTCTGGGGTCCAGAGGGCGGGGCCCGCGACCTGCGCGCCTGGCTGATGGAGAAAGCCGCACCGAACAGCCGGTTCCAGCGCCAGATGGCCGAGAACGCGCTGCGGAACACGCCGCCGCTCGGGGGCTTCTTCCGCGACTTCCGCCTCTCCGGCCAGGGCGAGCAGTCGAACACGGTCGACCTCAAGCTCAACGGCGTCGCGATCTTCATCGACGCGGCCCGCATCTGGGCGCTCGCCCGCAAGGCCCCGGCCACCGCCACCGTCGATCGGTTCGAGGCCGTGGCAGCCAGCGACAGCATCTCGAGGAACGATCTTGCCGCCTGGACCGATGCCTACGACTACATCCGGATGCTGAGGATGCGGGTCAACCAGGAGCAGGCCGCCGCCGGTCAGCCGCTGTCCAACCGCATCGCGCCCGACGCGCTGAACGACCTCGACCGACGCATCCTCAAGGAGGCCTTCCGCGAGGCGCGCCGCCTCCAGGCACGCCTCGCGCAGGACTACCAGCTGTGACGGCGCCGGCGTCCTCCCGCCGGTGCCGGTTTGCCGCTGGCTCTCCCCGCCGGAAGCGGGCATAGTCTGCGGCGAGGCAGGCACACGATAATCGAGCGATGGACTTCGAGCGCCCGGAGCGAGGGCTCCACGTCGGCATCATCATGGACGGCAACGGCCGCTGGGCCCGCGAGCGCGGCCTGTTGCGGACGGCCGGCCATGCGGAAGGCGCGGTCCGCGTCAGCGGCATCGTCAGGGCCTGTCCCGGCCTCGGCGTGACGCACCTGACGCTCTATGCCTTCTCGACCGAGAACTGGCACCGGCCGCTGGCCGAGGTCACCGGTCTCATGCGCCTCTTCCGCCAGCAGATCGAGAGCAAGACCGAGGGGCTGCGGCGCAACGGGGTCCGCGTCCGCTTCATCGGCATGCGCCATCGTCTGCCAGGCGCGCTTCGCGCGATGATGCAGGCGATGGAGGAGCGGACGTCGGCGGGCGAGCGGCTGCATCTCACGGTCGCGATCGATTACGGCGGCCGGAACGAGATCATGCGGGCGGCGAGCACGCTGGCGCGGGAGGTTGCCCGCGGCACCCTGCACCCGGAGGCGATCGACGAGGACGCCCTTGCGGCGCGGCTCGACACCAATGGCCTGCCGGACCCGGACCTGGTCATTCGCACGTCGGGAGAGCGGCGGGTGTCGAACTTCCTGTTGTGGCAGGCCGCCGAGGCCGATTTCGCCTTCCCGGACGTGCCCTGGCCCGCCTTCGACGAGGCGGCCTTCGTCGCGGTGGTGGCGGCCTTCAGGGCGCGGCAGGAGCGCGACGAGCGCGTCGCCCTCCAGGCGGGCTTCGTCTCCTGATCAGGCGTCCTGCGGGCGCGATCCGCCGCGAGGCGGAAGCGCGCGCCCCGGTGGGCCGGCACACGATCCGCGCGATCACGCCGCCGAAGTCAACGTCGCCGCCGCGTCCCTCGCGGAGCGAGTCCGCCCTTCGGTGTTCCCGGCGAGACAGCCCGCCGGGCGCAGACGTCAGTGCGCGGTCGTGACCGGCGGCAGGAGGTGGCAAGGGCAGCCGAAGCCGTGGCCGCAGCCGAAATCGCCGATGCGGCAGGCGTCGAGGCCCTCGAGCATCATGCCGGGCTCGGCCGCGAGTGCCGGCCCGCCGGCCAGAAGCGCAGCACCGGCCGCCGATGCGGTCAGCAGTGCCGCGCCGAGGCGCCGCGGGGTGACATGCGCGATCCGCTCAAGCTTCATCGTCTACCTCCAAACTGTCCACGTGCCGTGATCCAACAGTGGGCAGGGCGGACGGCTGGTCAAGCCGCGATCCCTCACGATGCGGTCAGGGCGCGGCCGGTGCGGCATTCCTGCGGCCCGCGGCGCTGCCACCGCTGCCGGCGGGATGGGGCCTGCGCCACCTTGCCGCGAGAGACCGCCTGACGAAACGCCCGCCTGGCGCCTAGGGCCTATTCAGCGTGTCGATGCCGAGCGCGGCGTTCAGCGGGCAGACCCGTGTCACCGCGCTTTCGATGATCAGCGCGCCGGCGATCGTTGCCGCCAGACCGACGGCCCGGCCCTCCCGCGCGCCCAGCGTGGTCAGCCCCGCCACCACGAGCGCAGGGCCGACGATCGACCGCACCAGCCGGTCCTCGTCGCCGACGTTTTCCTGCATGATCTTTCCTTTCCATGCCGTGCCGGGGCCTCGTCACCCGCAGACCGCGAGGGCGCGAGGCTGCGGTTCAGGTGCCCACCGGCGCGTGCCGCGGCGTCCAGAGGGCGATGAAGCCGAGCCACCACAGCAGCAGGATCAGCAGGATCAGCGTGAACGCGATCGCGCTCGGGCCATAGCCCAGATCCCGCTCCTGCATGTAGGGCCAGGGCGGAAGCAGCACGATCAGGAGCCCGATGAGCAGGATGATGATCCAGATCCAGAACATGGTGCGGCTGCTCTCCCCAGGAACTAGGAGCCGTCTCGTCCGGCTCGAAGCGTCTTAACGCGCGCGGGAGGCAAACGGATGCCTGCGTGCAAGGTTCCGGGCGCGGTCGGCGGCAGGTGGCGGCGCCGGTTCCGCCTCTCCCGCCTGCCGCCGTCGCGTTGACCTTACGCCCAGTCGCCCTCGACGAGCGGCCGGATCGGCTGGCGCGACTTGGCGAGCCGCAGCTTGGTCAGCGTGTCGGAGTGATCGTAGTCCTCCCGCTCGGCGTCGAGCGCGATGTCGTAGGCCCGGCGCGGGTCCTCGCGGGCACCGATCAGCACGAACTCGGCGCCTTCGTAATCGAGCAGCGCGAGGTCCTCCTGGTCGAAGCGGCGACCCCTGAACAGCTCCTGCAGCCGCTGCGGGTAGTCCGCCTTGTCCTCGTCGCGCAGCCCAGCCGCCACCGGCTGGCCCTTCTCCGGGTTCTTGACCGACAGGGCGAAGCTCGCCTCCGGCGCGATGTTGAGCGCCTCCTGCGCCTCCCCCGGCTCGTCGGGAAGCTCGAGCAGGTAGACGAGGTGCATCTGCCCGTCGACCAGCGCGATCGCATAGACGCCCTCGCCCGCGGGCCTGGCCGCGGGCCGGCGTCGCTCGCCGCGGGTCTTGGTCTCGTAGACCTCCTCGCGCAGGCTCCTGGCGATAGCCTTCGCGTCATCGCTGACGGCATCGACGAAGCCCCATTCGCGCTCATGCCGCCCGATGTCCGGCAGTCGCTTGCGCGCCACCGTCAGGAGCCGGGTCTTGCTGCCGCCCTCGGGGCGGAGCACCACATGGAAACGCTGCACGTCGCCCAGCGCCTCGGGGTCGTCCTCCTCGACGCGCGGGCGGTAGAAAAAGAAGATGTCCCCCTGCTCGAGAACGTCGTCCCTATCCTTGTCGGCCATACAAGCCTCCTTTCTTCGCGGAGTCGCTCGGCGCCTCACACGTACGGCAAGGTGCCGAGTGACGAATAGTGCTCGTTGAGTGCGTCGAGGGCCGACATCTCCTCGTCGGCCAGCTCGAAGTCGAACACGGCAAGATTTTCCTCGTAGTGCGCGCGACGGTTCGCCTTCGGGATCGGCACCGTGCCCTTCTGAAGGCTCCATCGCAGCAGGATCTGCGCGGGCGTCCTGCCGTATTTCTCTGCGACGCGCGCGAGCCGCTCGTCGTCCAGCCGTCGTCCCCGCATGAGCGGGCTGTACGCCTGGATCACCACGTTCCGCTCGCGATGGTGGTGCAGGAGGGCATCGCTGAAACCGAACGGGCTCCACTCGATCTGGTTGACCGCGGGCATCTCGCCCGTGGCCTCCGCCAGCGTGTCGAGGAGCTTCCCCGGGTAGTTGCTGACCCCGATGTCCCGCACCAGCCCATCGTCGCGCGCCCGCATCAGCTCCCGCCAGAGAGCCTCGCCGGCGCCGGACGGCGGCGGCCTGTGGATCAGCGTGAGATCCGCGTAGTCGAGCCCGATCTCGCCGAGGTCCCGCTGCACGGCGTCGTAGGCCTGATCGTCCTCCTCGACCTTCGTCACGACGAAAAGTTCGGCACGGTCCAGTTCGATCCGCCTGAGGGCTTCGCCGATGCCGGGCTGGGTGCCGTAGTCGACGGCGGTGTCGATCATCCGGTAGCCCGCCTCCACGGCGCCCTGAACCGTGGCGGCGGTCTCCCGCGTGAGCTGCCAGGTGCCGAGGCCAAGGACCGGCATGCGCCGGCCCGTGCGGAGTTCGATCGTCTCGGATGCGTCCATGGCACTCCTCTCGGGCAGCACGGCTGCCAGAACCGGCGGGCAAGGCTGTTCCCCGCTACTAACCCGATACTAACCAGACATACCGCCGACGCGTTCCCGCAGCAGTGGGCGGTGCCGCAAGCCGGCCGCCGCGGGCGGCGGTCCATCTGGACGCGGCGGCTCGTGGCAGGCGGAAACTTTTCCGCGCAGGGCCCGGAACGCGGCTGGCCGGGTCGCGGTTAGCTTTCTGCCGCGTCGCAACTTATCACACCTGACGAATGGAGCACCGATCATGCAGATCTCGGAAATCATGACACCGAGCGTCGACCTGACCGACCCGACCACGAAGATCGAGGATGCCGCCCGGAAGATGCGCGAGGACGATGTCGGCGCGCTGCCGGTCGGCGAGAACGACCGGCTGGTCGGCATGGTGACCGACCGTGACATCGTCGTGCGCGGCATCGCCGGCGACGCTTCCGGGGCACAGACCGTGCAGCAGGTGATGTCGGAGGGCATCTACTACTGCTTCGAGGACGAGCCGGTCGAGCGCGCGGGCGAACTCATGGAAGAGCATCAGGTGCATCGCCTGCCGGTGCTGAACCGCGACAAGCGCCTGGTCGGCGTCGTCGCGCTCGCCGATCTCGCCCGCAGCGGCGCAGAGTCCGAGCAGGCGGCCTTGCGGGCGCTGAAGGGCATCTCCGAGCCGTCGGGTCAGCCGCGGCGCTAGACCCGGAAGCGAGCCGTCCGCCGGCGTCTCGGCGCCGGCGGCGGCCTGCCGGCGGTTACTTCGGCCTGGCCGCGACCGAGGTTGCGGCCGCGGCCCCTGTCAGACGGTCAGCCAGCGCCGGACCTCGGCCTCCTGCATGTCCTCGCGCGTGCCGGCGAGCACGATCCGGCCGCGGTCCATGACGGCGTAGCTGTCGGCGAGCTCGCGGGCGAAGTCGAAATACTGCTCGACGAGCAGGATCGCGATCTCGCCCTTGTCGCGCAGGTAGGCGATCGCGCGGCCGATGTCCTTGATGATCGAGGGCTGGATGCCTTCGGTCGGCTCGTCGAGGACGAGGAGGCGCGGCCGCGTCACCATCGCCCGCGCGATGGCGAGTTGCTGCTGCTGCCCGCCCGATAGGTCGCCGCCCCGCCGCCCGAGCATCTCGCCGAGCACGGGAAAGAGCTCGAAGACCTCGTCGGGCACCCGCCGCGCGCGCCGCGGCAGCACGGCGAAACCCGTCTCGAGGTTTTCCCGCACGGTCAGCAGCGGGAAGATCTCGCGCCCCTGCGGCACCGACGCAACCCCGAGCCGCGCCCGCTGGTCGGCGCGCAGCCCGGTGATGTCCCGCCCGTTCCACTGCACCCGGCCGGCGCTCACCGCCTGCCGCCCGGTGATCGCACGCAGGAGCGACGTCTTGCCCACGCCGTTCCGGCCCATCAGGCAGGCGACCCGTCCAGGCTCGGCGACGATCGAGACGCCGCGCAGTGCCTGGGCGGCGCCGTAGAAGAGGTCGACCCGCTCGACGTTCAGCATGTCATCGCCCCAGATAGACCTCGACCACCTCGCGGTTGGCGCTCACGTGGTCGAGCGAGCCTTCCGCAATCACCGCACCCCGGTGCAGCACCGTGACCTTGCAGCCGAGCGCGCGGACGAACTCCATGTCGTGCTCGACCACCACGACCGAGTGGCGCCCGGCGATCCCGCGCAGAAGCTCTGCCGTCCGCATCGTCTCGGCGTCGGTCATGCCCGCCGCCGGCTCGTCGACCAGCAGAAGCTCGGGCTCCTGGGCGAGCAGCATCCCGATCTCGAGCCACTGCTTCTGCCCGTGGCTGAGCCCGCCGGCGAGACGGTGGCGGGCCTCGGTAAGCCGCACGAGCTCCAGGAGCTCGTCGATGCGCTCGGCCTCGGGTCGAGCGCGGCGGTGGAAGAGCGTCGCGAAGATCCCGCGCGGCGCGGCGAGCGCAAGCCCGATGTTGTCCTCGACCGTGTGTGTCTCGAAGACCGTCGGCTTCTGGAACTTGCGTCCGACGCCGATCCGGGCGGTTCCCGCCTCGTCGAGGCGGGTGAGGTCCCTGTGTCCGTCCCAGATCACGCGGCCTCGGTCGGGGCGGGTCTTGCCGGTTATGATGTCCATCATCGTCGTCTTGCCGGCGCCGTTCGGACCGACGACCGCCCTGAGCTCGCCCTTCTCGATCGCGAGGTTCAGCCCGTTGATCGCCTTGAAGCCGTCGAAGCTCTTGTGGACGTCGTCGAGATGCAGCTGCGTGGTCACGCCCGCGCCTCCACCGGCCGCCGCGCGGGGGCTTCCGGCGCCTGCGACGGCGCCTCCTTTGCCAGCGGCTCCGGCTCGGGGGCAGTGGGCGGCGCCTTCGGCCGCGGACGCCGCATCCACCCGACGGTGCCCTCGATCACGCCGAGGACGCCTCTTGGCAGGAAGATCGTCACGAGCACGAACATCGCGCCGAGGACGAACAGCCACAGCTCCGGCATCGTCGCCGTAAGATAGGACTTCGCCGAGGTGACGATCACCGCCCCGAGTGCCGCGCCGACCAGCGTGCCGCGCCCGCCGAGGGCAACCCAGATCACGACCTCGATCGAGTTGGCCGGGCTGAACTCGCCGGGATTGATGATCCCGATCTGCGGCACGTAGAGCGCGCCGGCGAGGCCCGCGAGCATCGCGGACACGGTGAAGACGAAGAGCTTGTAGTGCTCGACGCGGTAGCCGAGGAAGCGGGTGCGATCCTCGGCGTCGCGCACCGCGACGAGGACCTTGCCGAGCTTGGAGGTCGTGATCCAGCGCCCGAGGATCAGCCCGAAGGCGAGGGCGAGGCCCGAGAGGACGAAAAGCCCCACCCGTGTCCGGCTGTCGGAGAGCGAGAAGCCAAGCACGTCACGGAAGTCGGTCAGGCCGTTGTTGCCGCCGAAGCCCATCTCGTTGCGGAAGAAGGCGAGCATCAGCGCGAAGGTCATCGCCTGCGTGATGATCGAGAGGTAG
>SKOX01000153.1 GCA_007119835.1 Paracoccaceae bacterium | reverse complement strand
TCGATGGCCCGATCAACGGCGACTGGTTCGAAGCCTACGTGGCGCAGGTGCTGGCGCCGACCCTCCGTGCAGGTGAGGTTGTGGACATGGACAACCTCTCCAGCCACAAGCGGGCATCGGTCAGGGCGATGATCGAGGCCAGTCGCCGACGGTGTCCTCGGCCCCGCCCGCATTCGGCTCCGCCGTGTCCGGCTGTCCGCTGGCGCTCGTGTCCGGCCGGTTGTCAGCCGGATCCAGCAGATCCAGGCGAACCGTGCAATACCGGCCCCTGTGGTGCCGCCACGACTCTATGAGCCCGTGCCGGAGCGCCTCGTCCCGGCTCGCGTAGAAGCCAGCGTAGAAGCCAGCCGCGACCTCGCGGTCGTAATCCGCCAGCAGGTTTACGGGAACGGCGACGGTCACCTTCACCGTCTCCGCGGGTTCCGGCGCCGGGGCCGGGTCTTCAGCTTGCTCGGTCATCTGACCTCTTTCGCTGCTACGACAGCTGGTTGCTGCCACGGGCGAATTTGGCCAGCTCTACGACGCAAGAAGCGACGAGGCAGCTTTCCTCCAATTTGGGTTAATTGCCGAACGGCCGGACTCGGTGACCCGGCAGATGGTCCTATTTGCGAGGCGGCGCTTATCCGTCGGGCCCGACCACCGGAGCGCAAGTCGGCAGCGCGCGCGCGTCTACACCTGTCAGAGGTCGGCCCACAGCGGTCACTGGCGCAGCGTCCAGCTTCTGCAATGCAACAGGCGGATAGCCGCCATCATCTCGCACACGCGGCATGATCCAGTGCCTTCGCCAAAGCGGCGACGCATTTTCCCGCGACGCCGGTCGTAAGGTCTGCAACCGGACCGGCTCCATGCGTCAGCAGCAGAACCCAACGCGAGGCAGGAGGGAACCGGACGAGGCGCGGTAGGGAGCGCTTGACCTCCCGGATGCCAGACGGAACATTCGGCTTCCGGAACGAGAACTGAAAGAGCCGCCTCGCCGGCCGAGCGGGCGTGGAGGGGGGACACGTGGGCTACACCTTCAACTTCGGGCCGGTCTTCGCCAACCTCGACATGCTGATTGCCGGTGCGCTGATCACGGTGCAGCTCTCGGGCGGCGCTATGATCCTCGGCACCATCATCGCCCTCACCTGCGCCATCGCCAAGACCGCCGGCCCGGCGCCGCTGCGCTGGCTCGTCGATGCATATGTCGAGTTCATCCGCAACACGCCCTTCTTGGTGCAAATCTTCTTTATCTTTTTCGCGCTGCCGAGCGTCGGCCTGCGTCTGACGCCGAACACGGCGGCGCTGCTCGCGCTCACCATCAATGTTGGCGCCTACGCGACCGAGATCATCCGGGCCGGCATCGAGTCGATCCAGCGCGGCCAGGTCGAGGCGGGCTACGCGCTTGGCCTGAAGAAGAGCCAGATCTACCGCTACATCGTGATGAAGCCGGCGCTTCGCACAATCTACCCGGCGCTCACCAGCCAGTTCATCTACCTTATGCTGACCTCGAGCGTCGTCTCAGTGATCTCGGCCACCGACCTCGCCGCGGCGGGCAACGACCTGCAATCGCGCACCTTCGTTGCCTTCGAGGTCTATGTCGTGATCACGGCGATTTACTTCCTTCTTTCGATCGGCTTCTCGCTTCTCTTCGCCTTCATCGGGCGGGCCGCCTTCACCTACCCGTTGAGCCGCTGACATGATCCGGCCCTTCGGAATCGACGAGGCGCTCTTCATCATCCTCGCAGTGCGCTGGACGATCGCGCTGTCGCTCGTCGCCTTCGCCGGCGGCGCGCTCGGCGGGCTCCTGATCGCGCTGGCGCGGGTCGCTGAGGCGCGGCCGCTGCGTTATGCGGCGCTCGGCTTCATCCGGCTGTTTCAGGGGACGCCGCTGCTGATGCAGCTCTTCCTGGTCTATTTCGGGCTGTCGATCTTCGGCGTCGGCATCAACCCATGGATCGCGGCGGCGATCGCGCTGACGCTGCACGCGAGCGCCTTCCTCGGCGAGATCTGGCGTGGCTGCATCCAGGCGGTGCCGCCCGGCCAGACGGAGGCCGCCTGGGCGCTCGGCCTCGGGTATCGCGACCGGATGACCTCCATCGTGCTGCCCCAGGCGGCGCGGATCGCAGTGGCGCCGACCGTCGGCTTTTCGGTCCAGCTCATCAAGGGCACGTCGCTCGCGTCGATCATCGGCTTCGTCGAGCTGACGCGGTCGGGGCAGATCATCAACAACGCCACCTTCGCGCCCTTCTACGTGTTCGGGCTCGTCGCGGTGATGTACTTCGTTCTATGCTGGCCGCTGTCGCTGCTCGCGCGGCGGATGGAGCGGCGCTTCGCGGTGGCGACGCGACGCTGACAACGACAAACGGGAGGTAACCGATCATGGCTATCATCAGACAGCTCGCTGGCGCCGGCGCGGCCGCACTGCTGGCGGCGACGCTCGCCGCGCCGGCGGCGGCGCAGACGCCCGAGGAGATCCAGGGGCGCGGCACGATCAACATCGGCATGCTTGTGGACTTCCCGCCCTTTGGGCTCATCAACCAGCAGGGCCAGCCGGACGGCTACGACGCCGACGTGGCAAAGCTCCTCGCGGAAGACATGGGCGTCGCGCTCAACATCGTCCCCGTGACCGGCCCGAACCGTATCCCGTACCTGCTGTCGGGGCAGGTCGACATCCTGGTCGCCTCGCTCGGGATCACGCCGGAGCGCGCCGAGCAAGTCGACTTCTCGCAACCCTATGCCGGCATCGAGATCTTCGTCTTTGGTGACGCCAGCCTCGAGATTGACGATGCGGAGGATCTCGCCGGTCACAACATCGCGGTCGCGCGCGCCTCGACCCAGGACACTTCCATCACCGCCATCGCGCCCGAGGGGGCCAACATCCAGCGCTTCGACGACGACGCCTCGGCGGTGCAGGCTTTGCTCTCGGGCCAGACGCCGCTGATGGGCGCCTCAAACGTGGTGGTCGCCCAGATCGAGGCGACGGTGCCCGGTCGGTTCGACACGAAGTTCTCGCTCCAGCAGCAGAGCCAGGGCATCGTGACCCGCCCAGGTCAGGACGAGATGATGTCCTACATCAACGACTTCCTCGACCGCATCAAGGAGTCGGGCGAGCTGAACGCCCTGCACGAGCAATGGCTCGGCGCGCCGCTGCCCGAGTTCGTCGCCGAAACCGGGGCCTGAGATGGCGGCTGCGCCCGTGGCGGGGACCGCGCCCGCTCCGGGCGCGCCCACATCCTCCGAAAGCGTGTCCGCCGTGCGCATGGAGGGCGTCGACAAGTTCTTCGGCTCCTTCCAGGCGCTGAAGGGCATCGACCTCGAGGTGGCCAGCGGCGAGCGCATCGTCGTCTGCGGCCCCTCGGGCTCAGGCAAGTCGACGCTGATCCGCTGCATCAATCAGCTCGAGGCCGTCGAGCGCGGCCGCATCTTCGTCGACGGCATTGAGCTCACTGCGGGCCCGCGCAACGTCGAGAAGGTGCGCCGCGAGGTCGGCATGGTGTTCCAGCAGTTCAACCTCTTCCCGCACATGACGGTGATGGGGAACTGCATGCTGGCGCCGATGAAGGTGCGCGGCGTTGGGCGCGTGGAGGCGGAGGCGCGGGCGCGGAAGTACCTCGCGCGGGTGCGCATCCCCGAGCAGGCGGACAAATACCCTGCCCAACTCTCGGGCGGCCAGCAGCAGCGGGTGGCGATCGCCCGCGCGCTCTGCATGGAGCCGAAGCTGATGCTCTTCGACGAGCCGACTTCGGCGCTCGATCCCGAGATGGTCAAGGAGGTGCTCGACACGATGATCGACCTCGCCCGCGAGGGGATGACCATGCTGGTCGTCACGCACGAAATGGGCTTCGCCCGCCAGGTCGCCGACCGCGTCATCTTCATGGACCGTGGCGAGATCGTCGAGATGGCCGACCCCGAGGCTTTCTTCTCCGCGCCAAAGCACGAGCGCACCCGGACGTTCCTCGGCCAGATTGCGCATTGAGGTACCGGCCGAAGCTCTACCCACGCACTGTCACGCGATCCGGCTCCCGAGGTCGGAGGCAATACAGGGCTCCGAATCCAAGTCAGGCGGGCTGTGAGGAGAGGATGGCATCGAGGTAGCCGGTGTCCCATCCTGCGACCTTCCTCCGGGATTTGATGGATCGCTTCTCCTTGGCGGCGCGGAC
>SKOX01000020.1 GCA_007119835.1 Paracoccaceae bacterium | reverse complement strand
GGCGCGCGCAGCGCTGCTCTGGCCGGGGGCGGACTGGCGCGGCTTCGGCCTCGCGGCGGCGGTCTTCGCGCCGCGGCCGCGCTACGCCATCGCCCAGCTCACCCGCGTCTTCGAGCGCCCGGCCGAGGCCCCGCCCGGCATCCACCCGACCGCGGTGATCGACGCCTCGGCGGAGATCGGCGAGGACGCCGCGATCGGCCCCTTCGTCGTCATCGGCCCGCGGGCGCGCATCGGCCCGCGCGCCCGCATCCATCCCCACGTCACCATCGCCGAGGATGCCGCGATCGGCGCCGACGCGCGGCTTCACGCCGGCGTGCGGATCGGCGCCCGGGTGCGGATCGGCGACCGGTTCATCGCCCAGCCCGGCGCCGTGATCGGCGGCGACGGCTTCTCCTTCGTCACGCCGAAACCGGGCGTCGTCGAGGAGGCGCGGGCGACCGGGCTCATCGCGGCCGACAGCCAGGAGTATGTCCGCATCAACTCGCTCGGCGCCGTGGTGATCGGCGACGACTGCGAAGTGGGGGCGAACGCCTGCGTCGACCGCGGCACCATCGCCGACACGGTGATCGGCGACGGGACCAAGCTCGACAACCATGTGCAGGTCGGCCACAACGTCCGCATCGGCCGGTCCTGCCTCATCTGCGGCCATGTCGCCATCGGCGGCTCGACGATCGTCGGCGACCGCGTCGTTCTCGGCGGCAAGGTGGCCGTGGCGGACAATATCAGGATCGGCTCGAATTCGGTCGCCGCAGGCCAGGCCGGCATCGCACGCGACGTGCCGCCTAACCAGATCGTGATGGGCTCCCCGGCGGTGAAGCGGGAGCAATTCCACGAAATGTTCAAGGCGATGCGCCGGCTTCCGCGTCTTCTCGCGCGGCTCGACGCCGCGGAGAAGCGGGTTTCCAATCCACCTCCGAATGAGTAGACCGGCGCCGCCCTGCCGTGAAAGGACAACAAGGTGGCCGAGGACGTCCGGGACAAGGTGATCCGCATCCTCGCCGAGCAGGCCGTGCTCGACCCCGCGGACGTGCGCCCCGACATGACGCTCGAGGATCTCGGCATCGATTCGCTGGGGCTGGTGGAAGCGGTGTTCGCCATCGAGGAGGCCTTCGACATCCAGGTGCCGTTCAACGCCAACGCGCCGGCGGAGTCGGCCTTCGACATCTCCACCGTCGGCAGCATCGCGCGCGCGGTCGAAGGGCTCGTGGCGGAGCGGACCTGAGCGCGTGCGGCGCGTTGTCATCACCGGCCAGGGGGCGATCACCGCGCTTGGCGCGAGCGCGGCGGAGAACGCCGAGGCGATGCGCGAGGGCCGCTGCGGCATCGGCCCGCTCGACTTCCCCGACATCGAGCGCCTCGCCATCGCCGTCGGCGGCCAGATCCGCGGCTACCGGCCGGAGGCGCATTTCACGCGCCAGGAGCTCACCCTCTACGACCGCTTCACCCAGTTCGCGCTCCTCGCCGCGCGCGAGGCGGTGGAAAGCTCCGGCCTCGCGGTCACAGAGGCCCTCGCCGAGCAGGCGGGCGTCGTCCTCGGCACCTCGGGCGGCGGGCTGCAGACCCAGGAGGAGAACTACCGGCTGGTCTTCGAGGAGCGGAAGAACCGGGTCCACCCCTTCGTGGTGCCGCGGCTGATGAACAACGCCGCCGCCAGCCACGTCTCCATGGTCCACAACCTCCAGGGCCCGACCTTCACCGTCGCCACGGCCTGCGCCTCGTCGAACCATGCCATGGGCCAGGCCTTCCACCTGATCCGCGGCGGGCTCACGCGGGTGATGCTGACCGGCGGCAGCGAGAGCATGCTCTGCTTCGGCGGCATCAAGGCGTGGGAGGGGCTCCGGGTGATGTCCCGCGACGTCTGCCGGCCGTTCTCGGCCAACCGCAACGGCATGATCCAGGGCGAGGGCGCCGCCGTCTTCGTCTTCGAGGAATACGAGCACGCGCGGGCCCGCGGCGCCGACATCCTGGCCGAGATCGTGGGCTTCGCGATGACGTCCGATGCCTCCGACATCGTGATGCCGAACAAGAAGGGCGCGGTGCGGGCGATGCGCGGCGCGCTGCACGATGCGCGGCTGCCTGCCGAAGCCGTCGGCTACATCAACGCCCACGGCACCGGCACGGCAGCGAACGACCGGACCGAGTGCGCCGCGGTGCGCGAGGCGTTCGGCGCGCAGGCCGACCGGCTGATGATCTCGTCGACCAAGTCGATGCACGGCCACGTCATCGGCGGCACCGGCGCGATCGAGCTCCTCGCCTGCATCCTCGCCCTGCGCGACGGCGTCGTGCCCCCGACGATCAACCACGAGATCGCCGATCCCGACTGCGACCTCGACGTCGTGCCCAACGTCGCCCGCGAGGCCCGGGTCGAGGCCGCGATGAGCAACGCCTTCGCCTTCGGCGGCCTCAACGCCTGCCTCGTCCTGCGCGTGGCCTGATCCGAGACCGCCGGCCGGCAGCGCCGCGTTCGGCGATACTGGCGTGCACGCCTGGGATCGGTCCGTTCCAGGTGCGACGAGGGCATTTGAGCGCGTTGCGGCGCGCCCAAGTCTGGACGCTCCCATAACGTCGCCGCCCGAGGGCCGCGGCGTCAGCCGGCCGCCCCGGCCTCTATGGCGGCATAGGCCGCGCCGTATTCGCAGTAGCGCGGCCAGGTCGAGGCGATAATCGCGCGCCGCCGGTCGTCGAGCGTCTTCAGCGGCCGCGCCGGACTGCCGCCCCAGAGCCAGCCCGAGGTGAGCCGCTGCCCGGGTTCGGTCCGGGCGCCGGCTGCGACCAGCACGTCGTCCTCGACCACCGTCCCGGCCGCGAGCACCGCGCCGATCCCGACGAGACTGCCGTCGCCTACCACCGTGTCGGTCATCCGGACATTGTGGCCGATGGTCGATTTGCGGCCGATCCGGAGGCTCCCGCCGGCGCAGTGCAGCACCGAATTGTCCTGCACGTTCGTCCGGGCCCCGACGACGATTTCTCCATCGCCCGCCTCGAGCCGGCAGCCGTACCAGATGCCGACACCCTCGCCGAGCTCGATCCGGCCCGACAGCGCGGCGGTCGCGGCCACGAAGACCGCCGCCCTTCCACCCTCCCGCGCGACGGGCTGTGCCGCCGGCTCGTCCGCCTCCGCCCGCGCCTGGGCGTGCAGCGCCTCGATGTCGCCCGGCTCCATCCGCCGGACCGGACGCGCGGGCTGGCCCTCGTAGAACCAGCCGCCCTCGAGCTCCGAGCGCGGGAAGACCAGGCTGCCGTCGGCCAGCGCCGCGCCGGGGCCGACGCGGGAGCCGTTGAGGATCACGACGTCGCGCCCGATGCAGCAGCCGTCGCCCACGTCGCAGGCATGGATGACGCTGTTGCGTCCGGCCGTCACGCCGGCGCCGATATGGGTCGGGTAGACGTCGTGGGCGATGTGGACCGTGCCGCCCGGGCCGAGGCGGAAGTCGTCGCCGATCTCGACGTAATGCCCGTCGCCGCGCACCACGGCGCGCGCCCCGAGCCAGGCGCCGCTGCCCATGGTGACACGCCCGAGCACCGCGGCGCCTTGCCCGGCGTGAACGGGCGCCGCACCGAGGACCGGCGCCACGCCGCCATAGGGAAGGATCAGCAATCCTGGCATCGCACCTCCTCGCACCGCGCCGGCGGACACAGAAAGCGGGGCCGTCAGCCCCCTCGTCGTCCCGTCCTACGGCATGGTCCTGCCCGGTGTCACGAAGGGAACGGCCGCCCCGGCGCCTGGGTCGGCGAAGGCGAAGGCGAAGGCGAAGGCACCGGCTGCGTGGTGCCGCGGGATCGGCCAGGCGACGACGCGACGGGACGCTCTGGCGACTCGCCATGAGAACGAAACGGGAATATATACCCGCATGGCCTTCGCCGAGCTCTGTGCCACGTCGAACTTCACCTTCCTCACCGGGGGCAGCCATCCGGAGGAGTATGTGCGCCGCGGCGGCGAGCTCGGCCTGCCGGCCGTTGCCGTGGCCGACCGCAACTCCGTCGCGGGCGTGGTCCGCGCGCATGTCGAATGCCGCGAGATCGTGCGGGAAGGCGGGCGGCCGCCGCGCCTCGTGCCCGGCGCGCGGCTCTGCCTCGAGGGCGGCCTCGAGATCACCGCGCTGCCCGAGGACCGCGCCGCCTGGGGCCGCCTTGCGCGCACG
>SKOX01000488.1 GCA_007119835.1 Paracoccaceae bacterium | reverse complement strand
CGCTCGCGCGTCCGGGCGCCTGGCTCGTTGCGCTGGTCAAGCCGCAGTTCGAGGTCGGACGCGCCGCCGTGGGCAAGGGCGGCATCGTCCGCGACGACGGCGCGATCGCGCGGGCACGCACCACGGTGACGGCCTTCCTCGCGGACGCGGGATGGCGGGTGACGGGCGAGAGCGAGAGCCCGATCCTCGGCGGCGACGGCAACCGCGAGTATCTCGTCGCGGCGGAAAAGCCCGCGGCACGGCAGGGCGCAACGCCCGCGTGAGCCGGCGCCGGGGAACCTTGCAAACCGCGGGGGGCATGTTTAGGTTCCGCGCGATCACGGACCGGGCGCTGAAAGACGCCGTCCGAAAGACGGGGGACTGGCCATGTTTGTGACACCGGCTTACGCGCAGACCGGAGGCGGCGGCGACGCCCTGATCGGCTTTCTGCCGATTATCTTCATCTTCCTGATCATGTATCTGCTGCTGATCAGGCCGCAGCAGAAGAAGGTGAAGGAGCACCGCGCGATGGTCGAGAACCTTCGCCGCGGCGATCAGGTGGTGACCTCCGGCGGCATGATCGGCAAGATCACCAAGGTGGCCGACGACGAGGTCGAGGTCGAGCTGGCGCCGAACGTCAAGGTCCGCGTGGTCAAGAGCACCGTCGCCCAGGTGATGAGCAAGACCGAGCCGGCCCAGGCCTGACCGGCACCGCGCCCCGCGCGGGCGCACCGAACACTCTGCCTGCGCAACTGGCGCGGGCCTCTGGGGATTCTATCGAAGATGCTCCATTTCCCCCCGTGGAAGCGCCTCCTGGTCCTCGGCATCGTCCTGGCCGGGCTCGTGGTGGCCTTCCCGAACCTGTTCTACGACCGCGTCGAGCGGGCGAACGATGCGCGCGAGTTTGCCGAGCGGACCGGCCAGCCGGCCGGGCCGGACGCCGACCTCTGGCCGACGTGGCTGCCCTCGGGGCTGGTGAGCCTCGGGCTCGACCTGCGCGGCGGCGCGCATCTCCTCGTCGAGGTCGCGCGCGAGGACGTCTATGCCGACCGGCTCGAGGGCCTCTGGCCGCAGGTGCGCGACACGGTGCGCGGGCTCGGCGAGGAGGTCGGCACGGTCCGCCGCGTCGAGAGCCCGCCCGACGAGCTCCGCGTGCGGATCGGCAACGAGGCGGCGCTGCCGGCGGCGGCCGCGGCGGTGCGCGACCTGTCGCAGCCGGTCTTCTCGATCGTGCAGGCCGGCGGCCGCGACATCGAGGTCCGCGTCGACGGGGAGGACCTCGTGGTGACGCTGACGGCGGCCGAGCGCGCGGCGCTCGACGAGCGCACGATGGACCAGTCCCTCGAGATCATCCGCCGCCGGGTCGACGAGACCGGCACGCGCGAGCCGACGATCCAGCGCCAGGGAACCGACCGCATCCTCGTGCAGGTCCCGGGCGTCGGCTCGGCCGAGGAGGTCATGGAGATCATCGGGCGCACCGCCCGGCTGAGCTTCCATCCGGTGGAGAGCCGCACCACCGATCCCGACGTGCGGCCGGGCCTCGAGAGCATCGTCGTGCCCTCGATGGACGAGGAGGGGGTCTACTACATCCTCGAGCGGCGCGCCGTCGTCACCGGCGAGCAGCTGGTCGACGCCCAGCCCGCCTTCGACCAGAACGGGCGGCCGGCGGTCAACTTCCGCTTCAACCCGCCGGGAGGGGCCGCCTTCGGGCGCTACACGGCGGCCAACATCGGCAACCCGTTCGCGATCGTGCTCGACAACGAGGTGATCTCGGCCCCGGTGATCCAGAGCCACATCCCGGGCGGCAGCGGCATCATCACCGGCAACTTCACGGTCGAGGAGTCGAGCCAGCTCGCCATCCTGCTGCGCTCGGGCGCGCTGCCGGCCGAGATCCGGGTGCTCGAGCAGCGCACGGTCGGGCCCGAGCTCGGCCAGGACTCGATCGATGCCGGGCGGGTCGCGGCCATCGTCGCGATGGCCGCGGTGCTCGCCTTCATGGCGATCACCTACGGCACGTTCGGGGTGATCGCCAACATCGCGCTGATCGTGAACCTCGCGCTGGTCTTCGCGCTCCTGACCGCGATCGGGGCGACGCTGACCTTGCCGGGCATCGCCGGGCTGGTGCTGACGATCGGCATGGCGGTCGATGCCAACGTGCTGATCTTCGAGCGGATACGCGAGGAGCTGAAGACGGCCAAGGGGCCGGCGCGCGCGATCGACCAGGGCTTCGACAAGGCGCTGTCGGCGATCATCGATGCCAACGTCACCACGCTGATCGTGGCGGTGATCCTCTATGCGCTCGGCTCGGGGCCGGTCCGCGGCTTCGCGGTGACGCTGTCCTTCGGTGTCGCCTGCTCGATGTTCACGGCGCTCTTCGTCACGCGGCTGATGATCGCGTTCTGGTTCGAGCGCAGCCGGCCGAAGAAGGCCGAGGCGATACCGGTTTGAGGAGGCGGCGATGGGTATCCGGCTGATCCGGCAAGATACGCGGTACAGGTTCCTCGAGTGGCGGCGCGTCTTTGCCGGCATCTCGATCGCCGCCATCCTCGCGTCGATCCTGCTCTTCCTCGTGCAGGGGCTGAACTACGGCGTCGACTTCGCCGGCGGCACGCTGATCATGGCGGAAAAGCCGCAGGAGCTCGACGTCGCCGCCGTCCGCGCCGTCGTCACGGAGCTCGGCGTCGGGCCCGTCATGGTCACCGAGGTCGGCGATCCCGCGGGCACCGCGCGCAACGCCTTCATGATGCGCCTCGGCATCGCGGGCGAGGATCCCGACAGCCAGCGGGCGATCGTCACCGAGGTGCAGAGCGCGCTCAACGCGGCCTTCCCCGGGATCAGCTATCTCCAGGTGGACGCCGTGGGGGCCGCGGTTTCGGCCGAGCTGGTGCGGGCCGGCATCCTCGCGGTGGTCTCCGCGGTGGCGGCGATCCTGTTCTACATCTGGATCCGGTTCGAGTGGCAGTTCTCGGTCGCGGCGGTGATCGCGCTCGTGCATGACGTGGCGCTGACCATCGGCATGTTCAGCCTGCTGCAGCTGGAGTTCAACCTCGCGATCGTGGCGGCGATCCTGACCATCGTCGGCTACTCGCTGAACGACACGGTGATCGTGTTCGACCGGGTGCGCGAGAACCTGCGCAAGTTCAAGAAGATGCCGCTGGTCGAGCTTCTGAACCTCAGCGTCAACAACACGCTCAGCCGCACGATCATGACCAGCGGCACGACGCTGATGGCGCTGATCGCGCTCTACGTCCTCGGCGGCGAGGTGATCCGCGGCTTCACCTTCGCGATGATCTGGGGGATCCTGATCGGGACCTACTCGTCGATCTTCATCGCGGCGCCGACGCTGATGTGGTTCGGGGTCAAGCGCGACTGGTCGAAGCCCGACTCCGCGGCCGGCACGGAGTTCTCCAAGATCGATGCGTGACACCGCCCGGCGCCTGACGCGCGCGTCGGGCGCCGGGGGGTGGTCCGTCGGGATCACGGCATACTTGACGGCGGCAGGGGGCGGCGGCGATCACCCAGCTGCCGCTGTCAGGACGGGAGGCGAGGCATGCTGACGAGCGAGGTCGACTTCTCCGGCCGGCTGCCGATCGAGGGCTACGGCCCCGGCTTCTTCCGGGTGGCGGGCGCGATCCACGAGGGGCCGCTCGCCCTGCTGCCGAGCGGCCCGGAGCCGTGGCCCGGGCTGCACGACGTCGGCCTGTTCCTGAACCGGGGCGGCGCGATCGACGTCCTCCTCGTCGGGACCGGGCCCGAGATCGCCTTTCTCCCCGACGAGACCCGGCGCCTGCTCGAGGAGGCGGGCCTCGGCGTCGAGGCGATGGCCACGGCGTCGGCGTGCCGCAGCTACAACGTGCTTCTCGCCGAGGAGCGCCGGGTTGCGGCGGCGCTCATCCCGATCTGAGCGCCGGTCGGGCCGCGGGCTTGTCCGCCGGCTGGCGCTTCCTTAGGGACGGGGTGGGCGGCGCGGGCTGGCGGCATGGAGATTCTTTCGGCGGAATTCCTGCCCTATGCGGGGCTGATGCTGGCGGCGGGCGCGCTGACCGGGGTGCTTGCGGGCCTGTTCGGGGTGGGCGGCGGTGCGATCATCGTGCCGGTGCTGTTCGAGGTCTTCCGGATGCTCGACGTGGCCGAGGACGTGGCCATGCCGCTCGCGGTCGGCACCT
>SKOX01000208.1 GCA_007119835.1 Paracoccaceae bacterium | reverse complement strand
GGCATCTCGAGCACGCCGGTGCCGTGGTTGCGCCCGTCCGCGAACGTGCCGGCGTAGGTCACGCCGTCGGGATAGCGGGCAGTGCCCTCGCCGGCGATCACGCCCTCGGCCCACTCGCCCTCGTAAGCCGACCCGTCGGCATAGGTGATCGTGCCGCGCCCGTGCGGGCGGCCATCGGCGAACTCGCCCACGTAGACCGATCCGTCGGGGTATTCGGCGCGGCCTTCGCCGTCCATCCTTCCTGCGACCCACGCGCCTTCGTAGACGTGCCCGTCCGCGGTCTCGAGCCGGCCCGCGCCATGATGCAGGTCATCGGCGAAGCCGCCGACGTAGACGTCGCCGTTGGCGTATTCCGCCCGGCCCTGGCCCGAGCGGCGGCCGGCGACGAAACCGCCCTCGTAGACGTCGCCGCCCGGCTGGACGAGCCGCCCCTGGCCCTCGATCCGGCCCTCGACCCACTCGCCCTCGTAGACGAGCCCGTCGGGCATCTCGAGCCGTCCGGTTCCGTGCGGCTCGTCCGCCGCCAGCATGCCTTCGTAGACCGCGCCGTCGGCATACTCGATCCGGCCCGAGCCTTCCTTGCGGCCCGCGACCCACTCGCCCTCGTAGCGATAGCCGTCAGGTCCCTCGACCACGCCGGTTCCGTGGTGAAGGCCGTCCACGAATTCGCCCTCGTAGCGCAGACCGTTGGCGTATTCGGCAACGCCCGTGCCGTGCATGGCGCCCTCGACCCACTCGCCCTCGTAGGTGCCGCCGTCGGCGAAGACGATCCGCCCCGTCCCGTGCGGCCGGCCATCGACGAAGCTGCCCTCGTAGACGGCCCCGTTCGGAAAACGGGCGACGCCCTGGCCCTCGATCCGGCCCTCGACCCATTCGCCCGTATACTCGTAGCCCGACGGCAGGCGGTAGGTCCCGTGCCCGTGCTGGAGCCCTTCGCGGAAGCTGCCCTCGTAGACGCCGCCGTTGTCGTACTGCTTGGTGACGGTCTCCGCCCGAGCCGCCGCCGGCAGCGCCAGGGCGCATGCGAGGAGGATCGCGACGGGCCGCACGGGCCACGACGCGCGCCGGATCCCGGCGCCGCGGACCGGAGCGACGGGGCAAGGCGGCTCGGCGGGCATGGCCGAGACATTATGGCCGGCGTCCTGCCGCGACAATGGGCAATATTCCGGCGCGCCGTGTTCCGGCGGGCAATGTCCCGGCGCGCGGCCGGCACGGCCTCGGCGGCGCGGCTCCGCCCTTGCCAGCCGCCGCAGCCGGGCGATATGCCCCCGGACGCAACGCGACGAGGGTGACGCATGACCGACCGCCTGCGCCTGACGCTGGCGCAGCTCAATCCGATCGTGGGCGACCTCGCGGGCAACCGCGCCAAGGCGCTTGCGGCCCATCGCGCGGGCAAGGCGGCGGGGGCCGACCTCGTGGCGCTGCCGGAGATGTTTCTCGTCGGCTATCAGCCCCAGGACCTGGTGCTGAAGCCCGCCTTCGTCGCCGACGCCGAACGCCACCTCGCGGAGCTGGCGGCCGAGGTCGCGGATGGCCCGGCGCTCGGCATCGGGTTGCCGATGGCCGGCGACGGCGGCGTCTACAACGCCTACGCCATCCTCGCCGGCGGCCGCGTGCTCGGGGTCGCGCGCAAGCACCACCTGCCGACCTACAACCTCTTCGACGAGGCCCGGCTCTACCGCGTCGGCCGGATCGCCGGGCCCGTCGGCGTCGGGCCCGCGCGGATCGGCACGCCGATCTGCGAGGACGCCTGGTACGAGGACGTAACCGAGACCCTGGCCGAATGCGGCGCCGAGATCCTGCTGGTCCCGAACGGCTCGCCGTTCCGGCGCGGCAAGTACGACGTGCGCATGAACCTCATGGTCTCCCGCGTCGTCGAGACCGGGCTGCCGCTGGTCTATCTCAACATGGTGGGCGGCCAGGACGACCAGATCTTCGACGGCGGCTCCTTCGTGCTCAACCCGGGCGGCGGGCTCGCGCTGCACATGCCGGTCTTCGAGGAGGCGGTCGCCCATGTCGACTTCGAGCGCCGCCCCGAAGGCTGGCGGGCGCTGGCGGGCGAGCGGGTGGCCTATCCCGAAGAGCCCGAGCTCGACTACCGCGCCATGGTCGTCGGGCTGCGCGACTACCTCGGAAAGTCCGGCTTCTCGCGCGCGGTCCTCGGCCTGTCGGGGGGTGTCGACAGCGCGCTGGTCGCGGTGATCGCCGCCGACGCCCTCGGGCCGGAGAACGTCCGCTGCGTGATGCTGCCCTCGGAATACACCAGCCGGGCCTCGGTCGAGGACGCCGAGGCCGTGGCGCGCGCGCTCGGCTGCCGGCTCGACACGCTGCCGATCGAGGCCGCCCGCGCCGCCGTGGGTGAGACGCTCGAGCCCCTCTTCGCCGGGCTCGCCCCCGACATCGCCGAGGAGAACATCCAGTCGCGCCTGCGCGGCCTGATGCTGATGGCACTGTCGAACAAGTTCGGCGAGATGCTGCTCACCACGGGCAACAAGTCGGAGGTCGCGGTCGGCTACGCCACGATCTACGGCGACATGGCCGGCGGCTACAACCCGATCAAGGACCTCTACAAGACCCGGGTCTTCGAGACCTGCCGCTGGCGCAACGGGACGCACCGCCCGTGGATGCGCGGCCCGTCCGGCACGGTCATCCCGCCCCGCGTGATCGAGAAACCGCCGTCGGCCGAGCTTCGCCCCGACCAGCGCGACGAGGACAGCCTGCCGCCCTACGAGGTGCTCGACGCCATCCTCGAGCGGCTGATCGAGCAGGACCAGTCGGTGGCCGAGGTCGCGGCCGCCGGCTTCGACCGCGAAACGGTCCGGCAGGTCGAGCGCCTCGTGTACCTCTCGGAGTGGAAGCGCTTCCAGTCGGCGCCCGGCGCGCGCCTCACCAGCAAGGCCTTCTGGCTCGACCGCCGCTACCCGATGGTCAACCGCTGGCGCGACCCGAGCTGAGCCGGCGCCCACTCGCGGCGCCAGATCCGGGCTGCGCCACCTGCGACCCGGGTGCGTGGCGCAGGGTTATTGGGGCTCCCTGCCTCATGCCGGCGAGGGACCGACACGACCCGCATCACCGCGCCGTCCATCCGTGGCTGCCCGAAATTATTTCAAAACAATCTCTTATGAGAAAGCGCACCATCTGTCAGCCTGGGCGGCAGGATGGCTGATCCGCGCAGCGGTATCAAACGGCCTCGCAAGCCTCGGCGCGGCGGCGAGCGCGTCAGGCGGGTCGGCCCGATCCGCCGCGTTGGCCCCTCTTGCGTCCTGAGAAACGACGCCTGCAGCGTGGCCGCGTGCGGACGCCGCGGGGAGCGGATGCCCCACCCGCCTCAGTCGCAGTCGATGACCCGGAGCTTGGGCGGGGAGCGCTTCTTGCCGCCCGCCTCGCCACCCGCCTCCGGGTTGCCCTCGATCGCGCGCAGGCGCGGGCCGGGCGCCGGCGCCTCGAAGCCCTCCTGCTCCTCGGCGAAGCCCGGCAGGGCGCGCTTGGCCTCGGCTGCGGCCTCGCGCGCGTGGATCGGGCTGATCCCGATGTCCTTCAGCGCGAAGGTGAGGGGCGCCTGGACGATGGCGCCGTCCACGCTCGCGCAGCCGAGCACCCGGTTGATCTCGCCGAAGTCCGAGCGCAGCGGCATCAGGAGCATCGCGGCCCTGACCCCGCCCGGCCGGCCCGGCGCCTCGAGCCCGATCTCGACGACGGCGGGTTCCGACATCACGACGCCGAGGAGGCGGTCGAAGCGCGCCCGGTCGGCCTCGACGACGAAGAGCGAGGGCTGCATGCCCCGCACCTCCATCCCCATCATTTCGCAGACCTTCATGCCGGCGAGCCGGATGCGCATGTTCCCGGGCGCGATGCGCTCGACGATGAACATGTTCTCGAGAGCGGTCTCGAACTCGCGCGGGTCGATCTCGGCCCGGTAGGGCGCGATCCGGCCGGCGCGCAGGCGCTCCCAGTATGCCTTGAGCGAGGAGATCATGGCGTCTTGCATGTCGCGACTTGACCCGATGCGATTGACCCTGTTTACCTCCCCACCGCGCCGACGACCCGGATGGTTAAGGCTTTCCTATACGCTAGCCCGACGCACCGGAAAAGTCGCGCGTTTTGCGACGGATGCCTTAATTTGTCGCGAATTTGACGCAAGACCCCCAGCGGGCGTGCC
>SKOX01000161.1 GCA_007119835.1 Paracoccaceae bacterium | reverse complement strand
GACCGGGTCTGGCGCGCCGCACCGGCGCGCGGGGTTCAGCGCATGCTGACGGCTGGCACCGCGCGCCGGGCGCCTGAGGCGCGGTAGCGGCTGCCGTAGTGGGCGATCAGGGCGGCGAGGTCGGGCAGGCGCGGCGCCGCCGGCTGGACGCTGCGGGCGTTCGGGATCAGCTCGAAGACGGCGCCGTCGGAGAAGAAGCTGCGCGCGGTCACCGCGATCACCGGAATGCCGGGATGGCGGTAGTCGGCGAAGTCGGAGACCGCGATCGCGTCCTCGCGCATCTCGACGTCGAGCACGATGGCGTCGAACGGCTCGCGCCGGAGCAGCTCGATCGCCTGCGGCGCATTGGCGGCGAGGCGGCAGACGACGCCTTCGCGGCCGAGAAAGCGGCTCCAGATGGACGCGAGATCGCCGTTGCCGTGGACGATCAGCACGCGCAGGAGTTGCGCCAGCCCGCTCATCGTCCTGTCGTCCGCTCCCCGTGCCGAATATCGATGCAGCAACATCTCCTTCACCTTCATATCGCGAAGCCGCGGCGAAGGCGAGGCCGCCATGCGCCACTGCCCCCTTGCGATCGGCTTCCCGCCGGGCGAGGGTCTGCGCGACTGTTCGGCAAGGGAGGAGAACCCCATGGATCAGGATATCGTGATTCTCGACTGCGCGCGCAGCGCGATCGGGACGTTCGGCGGAAGTCTCGCGGGCGTGCCGCCCTGCGAGCTGGCGGCGCGGGTCACGAAGGCGGCGCTGGAGCGGGCGGGCGTCGAGGGCGCGCAGATCGGGCATGTGGTCTTCGGCCACGTCATCAACACCGAGCCGCGGGACATGTACCTCTCCCGCGTCGCCGCGATCGAGGCAGGCATTCCCGAGACGGCGCCGGCGATGAACGTCAACCGGCTGTGCGGCTCGGGCGCGCAGGCGGTCACATCGGCGGTCCAGGCGCTGGCGATGAACGACTGCGACTACGCGCTCGCGGGCGGGGCGGAGAACATGTCGCGCTCGCCCTACGCGATGCCGGGGCTGCGCTGGGGCACCAAGATGGGCGACGCGAGCGCCTGGGACATGATGGTGGGCGCGCTGACCGATCCCTTCGGCACCGGCCACATGGGCGTGACCGCGGAGAACGTCGCGCAGGAGCACCAGATCACCCGCGAGGAGCAGGACGCCTTCGCGCTCGAGAGCCAGAACCGGGCGAAGCGGGCGATCGAGGAAGGCCGCTACGATGCGCAGATCGTGCCGATCGAGGTCAAGGTCAAGCGCGACATGGTCGAGTTCAAGCGCGACGAGCATCCGAAGGCGACGACCGCCGAGGCGCTCGCCAAGCTCAGGCCGGCCTTCCGCAAGGACGGCGGCTCGGTGACGGCCGGCAACGCCAGTGGCCTCAACGACGGCGCCGCGGCCATCGTGCTGGCGCGCGGCGAGGCGGCGGAGAAGGCGGGGCTGAAGGCGCGGGCGCGGGTGCTCGGCTACGCCCATGCCGGCGTGCGGCCGGAGATCATGGGGATCGGCCCGGTGCCGGCGGTCAAGAAGCTCCTGGAGCGCACCGGCCTGTCGATCGGCGACTTCGACGTGATCGAGTCGAACGAGGCCTTCGCGGCGCAGGCGCTGGCGGTCAACAAGGGCCTCGGCATCGACCCCGAGCGCGTCAATCCCAACGGCGGGGCGATCGCGCTCGGCCACCCGATCGGAGCCACCGGCGCGATCCTCGTCATCAAGGCGCTGGCCGAGCTCGAGCGGATCGGCGGCGCGAAGGCGCTGGTGACGATGTGCATCGGCGGCGGCCAGGGGATCGCGCTGGCGCTGGAACGCACGGGCTGAGCCCCTGCCGCCCGTGGCCCCAGGCGGCGGGCGGCATCCTCTCGCGCCCGGTGGCGGGTGTTCGGCTCTCCACGGGCGCCTGGCCGGCGGCGGGCGGGCCTCGCCTCCGGCGCCCATGCCCGACGCGGCCTTGCTTGCGCCAGCGTCGGCCAGCGCCTATAGCGAGGGCGATTTCAGGACAATCCGGACACCATCATGCCCAAGATCAACGGCAACGAGCTTCGTCCCGGCAACATCATCGAGCATGACGGCGGCCTCTGGGCGGTGGTCAAGACCGCGCACGTCAAGCCCGGCAAGGGCGGCGCCTTCGCCCAGGTCGAGCTCAAGAACATCCGCGACGGCCGCAAGCTCAACGAGCGCTTCCGCTCGGCGGACAAGGTCGAGCGCGTGCGCCTCGACCAGAAGGACCAGCAGTTCCTCTACGAGCAGGACGGCAAGCTCGTCTTCATGGACACCGAGACCTTCGAGCAGATCGAATTGCCCGCCGACCTCCTCGGCGACCGGCGGCCCTTCCTGCAGGACGGCATGAAGGCGATCATCGAATATTACGACAGCGAGCCGCTCTCGGTCGACATCCCCGACAAGGTCACCTGCACCGTCGCCGAGACCGAGCCGGTGGTGAAAGGCCAGACCGCGGCGAACAGCTACAAGCCCGCGGTGCTCGACAACGGCGTCCGCATCATGGTGCCGCCCTTCGTCGGCGAGGGCGAGGCGGTCGTCGTCTCGACCTCGACCATGGAATACGTCGAGCGGGCCTGAGCCTACTCGAGCACGTCGGCGATGTCGTTGCTCCGCCACGGCTCCGGCAGATCGCCCTGCGCGCAGTGCCGGCTCTCGACCGACCAGCCGTAGGGGCTGGTCTTGCGGAAATGGCCGGCGCCGAGCATCTCGTAGACGACCTCGTTCACCTCGGCCGAGGTCGGGTCTCGCAGGTCGGCGCACCGCTCGGTGATGCGGAACCGGCCGGCCGCCTCGGCGACGATCTGCTCGAAGCCGCAGAAGTCCTGGGCTCCGCCGATCCCGTCGCGGTGGAGCAGCGTCAGGGTCGCCATCGACGCCTGACCGCAGGCGGTGTCGGCGGCGACGTAGAAGCCGCGCGGAAGCGGAAGCTCGGCGGCGGCGGCGGCGGGGAGCCCCGCGGCAAGCGCCGCGGCAACGGCGAAGGACAGGCGGCGCATGCGTTCCTCCATCAGCTTCTTCCATCGCCTGCATAGCCGCCATCGGTGCCGCAGGCGAGCGCCGCGTCGTTGCCGTCGCGCGCCGCCGGCCTAGGATCGCGGGGGAAGGCAGGGAGAAACACATGACCGAACGCAGCGGCATCTTCGCGGGCGACGACCCCTTCGCCATCGCCCGGGACTGGCTCGCCGAGGCGGAGGCGGCCGAGCCGAACGACCCGAACGCCATCGCGCTCTCGACGGTGGACGAGCACGGCATGCCGAACGCGCGGATGGTGCTGCTGAAGGAGATCGAGGCCGACGCCTTCGTCTTCTACACCAACTACGAGAGCGTCAAGGCGCGCGAGATCGACGCCGCCGGCCGCGCCGCCTTCGTCATGCACTGGAAGAGCCTGCGCCGCCAGATCCGCGCCCGCGGCACGGTCAGCCGCGAGGACGGGCCGCAGGCCGACGCCTACTACAACTCCCGCGGGCTGCAGAGCCGGCTCGGCGCCTGGGCCTCGAAGCAGTCCCGGCCGCTCTCGAGCCGGGCGGCGCTGATGGCGGAGGTGGCGAAGCTGACCGCGACCAGGGGCCTGAACCCGCCGCGCCCGCCGTTCTGGGGCGGCTACCGGATCGCGCCGGTCGAGATCGAGTTCTGGGCCGACGGCGCCCACCGCCTGCATGACCGCTTCCGCTGGACCCGCGAGGGCCCGGGCGGGCCCTGGGAGGTGGTGCGGCTCAGCCCGTGACCGGCGCGGCGGCGCGGCGGGGCTTGATCGGGCCTTCCCGACCGCTATGGTCGGCCCACCCCGCTGGAAGGATACCCGCCGATGGCCGACCGCAAGACGCTGCTCCTGACCGGGGCAAGCCGGGGGATCGGGCATGCGACGGTCAAGCGCTTCTCCTCGGCCGGCTGGCGGGTGATTTCCTGCTCGCGGCATGCCTTCCCAGAGGACTGCCCGTGGGAGGCGGGGCCCGAGGACCACATCCAGGTCGACCTCTCGGACCCGGCGAGCACGGCGGAGGCGGTGCGCGAGATCCGGGCGCGGCTGACCACCGGGCGGCTCGAGGCGCTGGTCAACAACGCCGGCATCTCGCCCAAGGGCCCGAAGGGCCAGCGGCTCGGGGTGCTGACGACCGACCTCGCCACCTGGGGGCATGTCTTCAACGTCAACTTCTTCGCGAGCGCGATCCTGGCCCGCGGGCTGATCGAGGAGCTCGTGGAGG
>SKOX01000417.1 GCA_007119835.1 Paracoccaceae bacterium | reverse complement strand
CTCGCCGCCCCGGCGCAGCGTCAGGGCGGCGCGGGCCCGCTCCGCCGGCGACGCCCGGCCCGCCCCGAGCCGTTCGAGAAGCGCACCGGCACCGAACCGTTCCGCCGTCTGGCTCGCCCGGACCTGCGCCTCGATCCGCCCGAGGTTCGGCAGGATGCGCTCGGCGAGGAAATGCCCCAGCGAGGCGATGTCGGGCGGCCCCGGCACGAAGGCGTCGAGGGCGGCCGCGACCTCGTGCGCTTCGGTCGCGTCGACAAGCGCCACCCCGGAGACGGCGAGGTTGGCGACGAGGCTCTGCACCCGGTAGCTCGTCGGCAGCGCCGAAAACAGCACGCAGATGTCGACCCGCCGGGCGATGCCCGCCGGCAGCACCTCGCCGTAGTGGTAGAAGGGAATGCCGTATCCCTGGACATCGAGCCAGGCCTGCTTCGTCTCGCCGTCCGTCAGCACCGCGACCGAGGCCGCGGGAAGCACGGCGAGGGCCTTCAGCGCCCGCGCGTCGGCGGGATGGCCGAGGTCCGGCGCGACGAGGAGAAGCCGCGGCCGGCTCGCGCGCCCGCCCGCACGCGGCACGCCGAAGACCGGACTGCCGCAACGGGCGAAGCCGCCCGGCGCCTCGTCGAGCTCGATCACGTCGGGATCGGCGCCGAAGACGTAGGAGAGCTTCGCCCTCAGGCCGATCACCGCCTGCCGGCTCGCGAAGGCGCCGATGGCGGTGCAGGCCAGCGGCCCGTCGCCGGCGAGCCGGCGCAGCCGGATGAGCCGCTCGTCGCCAAGCGCGTGCGCGGCCGTGACCACGACACGCGCTGCCGCTTCGGGCGTCCCGTCGACGAGACAGGGCGCGATGTCGAACCGTGCGTTCCTGGTCAGGCCCGCGTCCTCGACCGCGCCCACATCGATCCGCGCGTCCGCCCCCGCGGCGCGGACCTGGCTCACGAAGACCGCGAGATCCTCGATGTCCTGCGGCGTCGCGCCGGCCGTCTCACAGAGAAGCATGCCGCACGCCGGCATCGGCGGGGCCGGACACCCCGGCGCCGGCCCTCCCCTCGGTGATGCGCAAGAGCACGTCCTCCCGGAACCGCTCGGGCGCGAAGCGCGCCAGCCCCGCCTGCGCCTGCCGCACCGCGCGTGCATAGCGCCCCGGCGCCGCGATGAAGCCCGCGACGAGCGCGTCGACGTCCGACCCGTCGGAGGCCACGACCCCGCCCCCGAACGGCGCCGCCGTGCCCGGATCGGTGATCACGAGCTTGCCGGCCGCGATCGCCTCCGCGATCACCCGCCCGAAACTCTCGCGCCAGAGCGGATGCGTGAAGTACACGAAGAAGTCGATCTCCTCGAGGAAGCGCGCGACATCCATCGACCCGAAGCGGAAGGCCCGCCAGTGCGGCGGCACCCCGCCCGGCGCCCGCAGGAAGGTATCGGCGCCCAGGATCGCGCAACGCTCGGCATGGGCGGGGAAATGCGCCAGCATCGCCGGGAGGGCGGGAAACTTCTCGAGGCCGGGCCGCGAATGCCGGCCGCGCCGGTCCCGCGGCGCCGGCACCGGCTCCCCGAGCGGCAGGTCGAAGATGTTGAACCAGTCGAACGGCGCAAGCGTCCACGGCAGATCGGGCCGCCCGGCCAGCCACGCCGTCGCCGTCGCGCGGTTGTGGGCCGACACCGGCGCGAGCATGTGGCGCCCGGTGACGCTCGCCCGCTCGATCAGCT
Organism: Paracoccaceae bacterium; assembly: GCA_007119835.1. Lineage (GTDB taxonomy): Bacteria > Pseudomonadota > Alphaproteobacteria > Rhodobacterales > Rhodobacteraceae > Amaricoccus. Next base: position 2,504 of record SKOX01000417.1, on the reverse strand, counting down.
GCAGGCAGAGGTCGGCGTCGAACGCCGGCGATCCGTTCGGCCGGACCATGTTCTCGTGGGTGACGACATAGAGCGCGCCGCAGCTGATCCGCGGCGCGAAATCGGTGTCGAAGCGCAGGCAGGACGGATTGTGGAACACGACCGTGTCGCCTCGGATCACCGGCGGGTTCCACACGAGATCGAGGCCGTTGGCCTCGAGCGCCGCCCGCAGCCCGGGATGCACGTCGCGGCCCCTGAACATCGCCGTCTCGATCGCGCAGACCTCGAGGCGCACCCAGCCGGCGATCGCCGCGATCTCGGCGGCCACCGCCGCCGACGTGCCGCCGGGAAAGCGCGGATCGAGGACAAGCGTCAGCCGATGCCGCCCGCCGCCCTGCCCGCCGCCCCGATCGACAAGTCTGCTGCCCGGCTGCATCGGCCGCCTCGCCCCCCGCACCCCCGTCGCACGCGATCCTAGCGGCTCGACGCGTCCGAAGCGAGACCGTGCTTGGAGTGGCGGCTCAGTAGAGGGCGACGGCGCCGCCTGCAATCGCGCCGGCGCCGGCGCCGGCTGCCGCGCCCGCCTCCGACCCGCCGTCGGTCAGGCCGCGCGTCAGCCCGCGGACCAGCTGCGGGTCGAAGGCGAGGTAGCGCGAGAGGTCCCCGGCGGCGATCATGAACTCGCGCAGCCGGATCGCGATCGCGGTCTCGCCCTCCATCAGCTCGGGATTGGCCGCGATGAAGCGGATCAGCGAGTCGAGATCCCCCGCGTCGATATACTGCGAGATCAGCTCGAGCTGCTCCAGTGTCGGCTGCTGCGCCGCGGCGGGGCTGCCGAGCTGCGCTCCGAGCATCAGGGCGGCGACCGCCACTCCAAGCCTTGTCTTCATGTTTCCCCGCTCCCCGCCATCCTGGCCGGCTCTCCCCGCCGCGCGCCGCGGCTCACACCCTGCTGGCCCTACGCCAGGCTTCGCGCCAGCTCAAGCCTTAGCAGCACCCGGACACGGGCATCTGAACCGGCAGGCGGCTTGTCGCCAGCCGCGGCGAACGCCGTCGGCTCAACCTCCGGCCGAAGGTCAGGTCACGGCGGACACCGACGCGCCAGAGCGTCCCCCGCGGATCACATGCGCGCGCCCGGCGGGCCGGTGGCAGGCCAGCCATGTTGATCGTCCCGGTCGGAATGCCTATTCCCTGACCATGACAACGCGTCCGACCATCCGGCGCCTCGCGGCAGCCCTCGGCCTCGCCGTGCTGCCAGTGCAGGCCGCGGCCGACTGCGTCGTGCTCCTCCACGGCCTCGCCCGCAGCGAGATCTCGCTGTTCGCCATGGAGCAGGCCTTCGACGCCCGCGGCTATACCGTCGTCAACGACGGGTACCCCTCGACCACCGCCACGATGGAGGAGCTGATCTCGGAGGTCGGCCGCGCCGCGGGCCGCTGCGGCGACGCGACCCCGATCAACTTCGCCACCCACTCGATGGGCGGCATCATCCTGCGCGCCTGGCTGGCCGAGGAGGAGCCGGAGGACCTCGGCCGCGTCGTCATGCTCGCCCCGCCGAACCACGGCTCGGAACTCGTCGACGTCTTCGGCGAGTGGGAGCCCTTCCAGTGGATCAACGGCCCCGCCGGGCTCGAGCTCGCCACCGATCCGGAGGCGACCGTCCACACCCTGCCGCTGCCCGAGTTCGAGCTCGGCATCATCGCCGGCAACCTGTCGCTGAACCCGATCTACTCGGCGCTGATCGAGGGCGAGGACGACGGCAAGGTGTCGGTGCGCAGCACCATGATCGAGGGCATGGACGACCACATCGTGCTGCCGGTCACCCACACCTTCATGATGCTGAACCCGCTGGTGATCGCCCAGGCCGTCGAGTTCATCGAGACCGGCAGCTTCGACCCGGACCTGAGCTTCGGCGACGCCCTGTCGCGCCTCCTGCTGGAGTGACGCCGCCGCGCCCGGGATCGCCGTGCCCCGAACCGGCGCGCCCGGCTACACCGTCAGCTTCTCCACCGCCTCGACATCCTCGTCCGGCAACTCGAGCCGCTGGCGCAGATAGGTGAGATACGCCTGCTGGGCGGGCGTCCCGCCGTCGATCGCCACGCGCGAGGCGAGGTAGAACTGCTGCGCCGTCTCCCGGTCCCGGACCTCCCCCAGCAGCGCATCGAGCGGCTTCGGATCGGCAAGCTCCGCCTCGATCAGCCGCCTGTCCTCGGGGTCGGCCCCGGCCTCCTCGAACTTGCCGCAGATGCGCGTGCGCTCGTCTGCGGTGATCTGCCCGTCGGAATTCGCCGCCGCGATCATCGCCCGGATCAGCAGGAGCGCCCGGTCTTCGCTCACCGTCTCCTCGGGCTCCGGCGCGGGCCCCTTTCCCTCGAGCGCCGCCGCGATCCGGTCGCCGAGCGACTGATCGCCCGCACCGCCGAACCGGCCGCCGGTGATCTGATCGACGATGCCGCCGATCGCACCGCCGATGCCGCCCGCCCCCGCGCCTGCCGGCCGCGCCTCGGCCTCCGCGCCCGCAGGCG
>SKOX01000426.1 GCA_007119835.1 Paracoccaceae bacterium | reverse complement strand
GTCCGATATGACGCGTGCCCCGGTCATGGCCATCACGATGAGGATCGACCTTCAAGAAGGCTGCAATGCGGCAGGCACCTGAGGATATGCCGGGCGCCGGCATCCCCGAGGGAGGGCAAGCACCGCGCGTGGCCTCTCAGCTGCAGGGCGCGGTCGAGAACGGCCTGCATGAACCGCCCGGCCGCCCGGCGGAGCCGGCTGCAAGACCGCACCAGCTTGCGATCTTCGCGCCCAACTTCAATGAGTTGTCCCAGACATTCGTCCACGACCACGTGAAGACTCTGGCGCCGGGGCATACTGTTCTCCTCAGCCTTAAGGACGAAGGAGCCGCGCAATACGGCTACCCAGTGCTCTCCCATGTCCAGCCAGAGTTCAACGACTGGGGAAGCCTCGGGAGTTGGCCGAGATATGCCTTCTACCGCCTGCGACGCCGCTACGGGCCGGCGCTCGCCCTCGACAACCAAATGCGTGTCGCGGAGTTTCTTGAAGCTCACGGCGTGACGGTCATGCTCGCGGAGTTCGGGCCGACCGGCACCCTTGCCGGCGACGTCTGCCAGAAGCTCGGCATCCCGCTCCACGTCTATTTCCACGGGTATGACGCCTCGTCTTCTCTGCACCACCCGACGGTGCGCCGCCGGTACCGACGCCTGTTCCCCCAGGCCGCGAGCATCATCTGCGCTTCCCGTTACCTGGGCGATCGCCTGGTCGCGCTCGGTTGCCCCGAGCGGCTCGTCCATGTGGTGCCCTGCGGTGTCGATACCGGGCGGTTCAAGCCCGGCAAGCCCCGGCGAGGCCATATTCTGGCCGTCGGCAGGCTGGTGGAGAAGAAGGCTCCGCACCTGACCATACGGGCCTTCGGAGCGATCGCCGGCCGCTTTCCCGAGGCAAGGCTCGACATCGTCGGAGAAGGCCCGCTCTGGGACCTTTGCACGCGCACGATCGCCGAACTCGGGCTTGAGGACCGGGTGACGCTCCACGGCGCGCAGTCGCATGCGGAGTGTGCAGCGCTCATGCGGCGTGCTGCCATCTTCGCCCAGCATTCGGTGATGGATTCTGAAGGCAATACCGAGGGCCTCCCGGTGTCGATCTCGGAGGCGATGGCAAGCGCACTTCCAGTGGTGGCCACCCGGCACAGCGGCATTCCCGAGAGCGTTCGGGAAGGCATCACCGGCCTTCTCGTCGACGAAGGCGACGTGGACGGCATGGCGGCAGCGTTCGCGCGCCTGCTGGAGGATCCTGACCTCGGCGTCCGCATGGGTGATGCGGGTCGGGCGCGCGCCGTCGAACTCCTCGATCAGGCGCATATTCGAGAGCGCCTGCGCGGGATCATGGGGCTGCCCGCGCCCGAGGGTCTCGTGCCGCGCAATGCGGTATCCTGAGCTGCCGAGGCCGACCGCCGGTGTGTCCACACTTGGGCACGCGGTTGGAAGACGAAAGAGCTAACGGGGCTGAGCCGGGATTGAGCCGCGTGACCGGCTTTCCGGCATGGGCAGCGGAGCCGCCTCGACCCTCCGTTGCAGATGCCGGATCGCGCGGTGTCCCTTGCTCCGCCCGACATATCCGCCGAGCACCTCCAGCAGGAAAGCGAACATCGCCCGCATCAGCGGCTCGCCCCCCGAGGCGCCGGTGAAGGCATCGGAGCAGACGCGCGCATAGGTCGCCTCGATCACCTCGACAGGGCAGGCATTCGAGCGGGTGAGCATTGCCAGAAGCCACAGGGCGTCGAAGCCGGAGAAGCCCTCCTTCATATGCTCGATGTCGACGACGAAGAGCTGTCCCGTCGAGGCCTCGCGTATCGTGTTCGCCGGCGTGAGGTCGAAGAAGACCAGGCTGCGCGGCAGCGACGCCCGAGCCGCCTCCTGCAGGAGACGGTCGAGGTGCCGTCGCTTCTCGGTCGGGAACGCGAAGGCGGAGACGTGCCAGGGGCGCACGTTGCGGACGGCATAATCGGCGGCCCTCAGCACCTTCCGGACGAAGCGGAAGGTGATCAGGACGCACTCATCGCTCCGGATCGGCTCCGGCGGCACGTCATTGACACCGAAATCCCGCAGCGTCGCGAGGAAGGCGACGAGGTCCGTGTCGCGCCAGTCCTCGCGCGGGAGCTGGTGCAGGGTGGTGCCGGAAACAAACTGCTCCAGGCTGTAGGAGGTGCCGAGCTCGTACAGGGCAGGAAGGAAGGCCGCGCCTGTCGCGTGGGCCCGCCGCAGGCTTTCCACATGGGCCATGGCCAGCCCGCCAGGCGCCTGGCCGGAGACGACCTTGAGAACGCAGCGCCCGTGACGCGGATGGTTGCAGAGCAGCACGCAGCGGGTCTTCTCGGGGTTGACCTGCAGCACATCGAGGGGCTCCGCGCCGAGCTCCGCCGCCCGCAGCCGGGCTCCCGCGAGAATGGCCTCCCGCTCCTGCTTCTCGCTGTATCCGAGCAGCTGGCGCGTCGCGAGCCGTTCAAGGACTGCGCGAAACGCGTTGAGCGCCATGTAGCTCTCCCGTAATGCTCACGATCGTCGTGGGGTCTGGCACGTACTCTGGGGCGATGCTTCCGGTCCGCATGCCGAGTCGGCTGACGATCGCGCCGAAGGCCTCCAGGAAACGCTCGGTGCTGTGTTCGCGCATGACCCACGCCCGCCCTTCCCTCCCGAGGCGTTCTCGCGCCTCGCAATTCTCGAGGAGCTGCCTGAGGCCGGCCTCGAGCGCCGGCAGGCCCTCGAGCCCGGTCCCGTCGAACCGCCCGGCATAGACACCGAAACGGGCGGCGATGCCGCCTGTGTCCACGCAGCTGAGAACCGGCGTCTCGCAGGCGAGCGCCTCCAGCATCGAGACGGGGGATTCCTCGTAGATCGAGGTGTTGACCAGAACCCAGGAGGAAGCCAGCAGGCGGCGCTTCTCCTCGCCCTCCACATGCCCCATGACCTTCACGTTGGCCGGCAACTCTGCCGGCTGCCAAGAGCCGGGCCCTTGGAAATGGCACCGCCCGAGCAGCAGGAACTCCACCTCCGGAAAGCGCCTGGCGAGCTCTACGAAGAGCCACGGCCGCTTGTAGGGATCGAGGCGGGCGAGGAAGGCGACCCGCGGCGAGAGGTGCTTGGCGCCGACCGGGAGGGTGTAGTCGAAGACGTCCGGGTTCGGCAGCACGTCGGTCCCACCCATCCCGTAGGTCGCGACGAGCTTGTCCGCGATGTGCGGGAACTTGCTGGCCACCACGATCTTCCGGCCGACCAGCCGCGAGCGGCGGGCCATCGAGGCGAGCGAAGTGCAGTCGATGTGGCCGATGCCCTGGGGGAGGACGTCTTCCTGGCCGGGAATGCGCAGGGTGTCGATCCGGGACACGTCGTCCGGCGTCCGCGGGTCGCGCGCCCAGACGATGATCGGCGTGCGCGGAAGCAGCCAGAAAAGCCGGTGATAGCTGGGTCGATAGTCCACTGTCAGGATCAGGTCGATCCGCTCCTGCCGCAGCGCCGGCAGCGCCTCCCACCACTTGCGCTGCTTGAAGAGGAGCCGCGTCCCGTCGAGCGCGGTTTCCCGCGCGCCGTCCGGGCTTCGGATCTCTCCCGTCAGGAACACCACGTCGATCCCAACTTCGGGATGTGCGCGGAACGCACGCGCCACGGCCCGGGCCGCCCAGCCGAAACCGCCGGTCCGCCCGATTCCCGGAGCCAGAAATTCATTCGCGACAACCGCCAGTCTGAGGCTGCGTCCTTTCATTCGGCCACCTTCCCCCCAAGCGTTTCGTATTTCATTTATTGATCTCTATTACGCTTATTCGCTTCAGATTCCCGCTCCCTATGGTTGGAGCCTCGGCGACGGTAACTACGGTCTTTCCCGGGGGCTACACAAAACTGTCACTAACCTTATGAGAGATTAGGTGGAAGCGGTGGCCGAGTTCCGGCTCCGGCTGCCGGCAAAGCTGCGTCGGGCAGCACGGCCCTGACCCGGAAATCGGAACTCCTCGTGCAGGCGAGCTGTGCGAGATCGAGACCATGTTGGCCGCGACGCGGTCGACGGCGTCGGCGGGGCTTCGCCGAACGGCCGCTCTTCGGAACTGGAGCCCGCATGAGGCATTGCCCTGCCAAGCCAGAGAACGGAGGGTGCAGGGGCGGCATTCGGAGTACGGCGGGTTTCCGCAGGAGCGGCTAATGTGGCGGCAGATGAGTGAGAGCGTTAATGCGGTCGTCGCCTCACGGCGGGATCTGGGGACGGTGACGTCCCTCGACCGGG
>SKOX01000069.1 GCA_007119835.1 Paracoccaceae bacterium | reverse complement strand
CTTGGGCGGGCTCTCCATGCCGAGGGCGATGTTCTCGACCACGCTCAGCGCCTCGAAGAGCGAGAAGTGCTGGAAGACCATCGCGACGCCGGCGCTGCGGGCGGCATGGGGCCCGGCCGGCTGGTAGGGCCGCCCGTCGAGGGTCATCGTGCCCTCGTCGGCCCGGACGAGGCCGTAGATGATCTTGACCAGCGTCGACTTGCCGGCGCCGTTCTCGCCGAGCAGCGCGTGGATCTCGCCGGCCGCCACGTCGAAGGCGATGTCGGCATTGGCCTGCACGCCGGGATAGGCCTTGGAGACGCCGCGGACGTCGAGGAGCGTCGTCATGGCGCAACTCCGCTCGCAGCCTTCAGGCCTCCGCCGCCCGCCGCGCACGCCGGACCTGCGGCAAGGCCCGGGAGGGCGCCTGCGCCCGACGCCGCGGAAGGGGGCTCGATGCCCCCTTCCTCGGCGCCTCCGTGACGCTTCCGGAAAGCCTTGGGAACAGGCGCGACCATGCGGTCCATCATCGGTGGTGTCTCGACGGCATCAGGCATGGAAAGGCGCATCGGCGCAAGGGCGGAGCCGCATTTCGCGGCATCCCGGCGATCGCTGCCTTCTCGGGCGGCAGGCCGTCCCGCGCCCGCGGCGTGACGACCTTCCTCCGACGAGGTTCTTCCGGCCCGGCGCCGCGGCTGCTAGCGTGCCGGCCCATGAGCCAGCCGCGATTCATCCACCTCCGCCTCCACTCCGCCTACTCGCTCCTGAAGGGGGCGTTGCCGCTGAAGGACATCCCCAGGCTCTGCGCCGCCGAGGGGATGCCGGCGGTGGCGGTGACGGACGCGGGCAATCTCTTCGGCGCGCTCGAATTCTCCGAGGCCGCGGCGAAGGCGGGGGTGCAGCCGATCATCGGCTGCGAGATGGACCTCCACTATGCCGCGCCGGCCCAGCCGGGCGAGAAGGCGCCGGCGCCGCGCCCCGTGGTGCTGCTCGCCCAGTCGGAGCGGGGCTACCTGAACCTGATGGCGCTCTCCTCGGCGCTCTATCTCGAGAGCGGCGACGAGGCGCAGTGCGTCAGCGTCGAGACGCTCGGCCGGCACGCCGAGGGGCTGATCTGCCTCACCGGCGGAGCGGGCGGGCCGCTCGGGCGGCTCGTGCTCGAGGGCCAGCCGGCGGCGGCCGAGGCGCTGGCGCGCAGGCTGGCGGCCATGTTCCCCGACCGGCTCTACGTCGAGATCCAGCGCCATCCCGGGGACGGGCGGCGGCGGACGGCCGAGGAGGCGGGCTCGGAGCCGGGCCTCGTCGAGCTCGCCTATGCGCTCGATCTGCCGCTCGTCGCGACGAACGACGTGCATTTCGCAAGGCCGGAGCTTTTCGAGGCGTCGGACGCGCTGCTGTGCATCGCGGACGGGGCCTATGTCGACCAGCCGGGGCCGCGGCGGCGGCTGACGCCCGAGCATCACTTCAAGTCGGCCGCGGCGATGGCCGAGCTCTTCGCCGACCTGCCCGAGGCGGTGGAGAACACCGTCGAGATTGCCCGGCGCTGCGCCTACAGGCCGCGCAAGCGCAAGCCGATCCTGCCGCGCTTCGCCGAGGACGAGGTCGAGGAGTTGCGAAGGCAGGCGCGCGACGGGCTGGCGGCCAGGCTCGCCGTCATCCCGCACGCGGCGAGCGTCGCGGAGTACGAGGCGCGGCTCGACTTCGAGCTCGGCGTCATCGAGGGGATGGGCTTCCCGGGCTACTTCCTGATCGTTGCCGACTTCATCAAGTGGGCGAAGGCCCGCGGCATCCCGGTCGGTCCGGGCCGGGGCTCGGGCGCGGGGTCGCTGGTCGCCTACGCCCTGACGATCACTGACCTCGATCCATTGCGTTACGGACTGCTGTTCGAGCGGTTTCTCAACCCCGAGCGCATCTCGATGCCGGACTTCGACATCGACTTCTGCATGGACCGGCGCGAGGAGGTGATCGAGTACGTCGCCGAGCGCTACGGTCGCGACCGGGTGGCGCAGATCATCACCTTCGGCGCTCTGTTGTCGAAGGCCGCCGTGCGCGACGTCGGCCGGGTGCTGCAGATGCCCTACGGCCAGACCGACCGGCTGTCGAAGATGATCCCGGTTGAGGGGGTGAAGCCGGTCTCGGTCGAGAAGGCGCTCGCCGACGAGCCGCGGCTCCGCGAGGAGGCGCGGCGCGACCCGCAGGTGGCGCGCTGCCTCGAGATCGCCCGCCAGATCGAGGGGCTCTACCGCAACGCGTCCACCCATGCCGCGGGCGTCGTGATCGGCGACCGGCCGCTCGTCGAGCTGGTGCCGCTCTACCGCGACCCGAAGTCGGAGATGCCCGCGACCCAGTTCAACATGAAGTGGGTCGAGGAGGCGGGGCTGGTGAAGTTCGACTTCCTCGGCCTGAAGAACCTCACGGTGATCCAGAACGCGGTGGAGCTGTTGCGCGAGCGGGGCGTCGAGGTCGACATCTCCGCGATCCCGCTCGACGACCCGGCGACCTACGCGCTCTACGCCAGCGCGCACACGGTGGCGGTGTTCCAGGTCGAGAGCGCGGGCATGCGCTCGGCGCTCAGGCAGCTCAGGCCGAACTGCATCGAGGACATCATCGCGCTGGTCGCCCTCTACCGGCCGGGGCCGATGGAGAACATCCCGAAATACTGCTCGGTCAAGCACGGGCGCGAGAAGCGCGAGAGCCTGCACCCGTCGATCGACCCGATCCTCGACGAGACCCAGGGCATCATCGTCTACCAGGAGCAGGTGATGGAGATCGCCCGGAAGATGGCCGGGTACAGCTTGGGCGGCGCCGACCTGCTGCGGCGCGCGATGGGCAAGAAGATCAAGGAGGCGATGGACGCTGAGAAGCCGAAGTTCCTCGCCGGCGCGGCAGGGAACGGCGTCGGCAAGGCCAAGGCAGACGAGGTGTGGAACCTGCTCGAGCGTTTCGCGAACTACGGCTTCAACAAGTCGCACGCCGCCGCCTACGCGCTGGTGAGCTACCAGACGGCGTGGCTGAAGGCGAACCATCCGGTCGAGTTCATGGCCGCGGCGATGAACTGCGACATCCATCTCACCGACAAGCTCGCCGCCTACAAGCAGGAGGTCGACCGCCTCGGCATCGGCATTAAGCCGCCCTGCGTCAACCGCTCGGGCGCGAATTTCACGGTGCGGCGGGGCAAGATCGTCTATGCGCTCGGCGCGCTGAAGGGCGTCGGGCTCGAGGCGATGCGGCTGATCGAGGCGGGGCGCGGCGAGACGCCCTTCGCCGACCTGTTCGACTTCGGCCGCCGGGTCGACCTGCGGCGGATCGGGCGGCGGCCGCTCGAGATGCTGGCACGGGCGGGCGCCTTCGACGATCTCGACCGCAACCGGCGGCGCGTCTTCGAGGGCCTCGACACGCTGGTCGGGTATTCCGCGGCGATCCACGACGAACGCGCCTCGGCGCAGGTGAGCCTGTTCGGCGAAGGGGCGAGCGCGCTGGCGCTGCCGCGGCTGCCCGGCGTGGACGACTTCCCGCCGCACGAGCGGCTGGCGCAGGAGCAGCAGGCGGTCGGGTTCTACCTTTCCGGCCACCCGCTCGACGACTTTGGCGGCGCGCTCCGGCGCGAGCGGATCATGACGCGGGCCGATCTCGTCGCCGCGGCGCGGGCGGGGGCGGCGGTGGGGCGCGTGGCCGGCACCGTGGCGTCGCGCGACGAGCGGAAGTCGGCCCGCGGCAACCGCTTCGCCTATGTCCGGCTCTCCGACCCGACGGGGATCTACGAGGTGGTGGTGTTCGGCGAAGTGCTGGAGACGGCGCGGGAGGTTCTCGAGCCGGGGCGCAACGTGGTGCTCGGCATCGAGGCGACCCTCGAGGAGGAGGAAGTGAAGCTGCGCGCCCGCTCGGTCGAGCCGATCGAGGCGGCGCTGAGGAATGCCGCCCGGGTGGGTCTGCGCGTCTACCTCACCGAGCCGGAGGCCGCAGCGGCACTGGCGGGGCGGCTTGCCACGGCCCGGCGCGAGGTGCGCGGCGGCGGCTCCGGGCCGGTCTGCCTCGTCCTCCTCGATCCGGGACTGCCGGGGGAGGTCGAGTGTATGCTGCCGGAGCAGTACCCGATCACGCCGCAGGTGATCGGGGCGATCAAGCACATCCCCGGCGTGCTCCATCTCGAGGAGGCGTGACGGCCGTCTGCGCGCTGGTGCCGAAACGGGGCAGGTGCTGAAACGGGGCAGGTGCTGAAAATGAAAGAGGGCTGGCCCG
>SKOX01000441.1 GCA_007119835.1 Paracoccaceae bacterium | reverse complement strand
GCGGCCATCATGCCCACGATGTTCTCGAGGAAGACGACCAGGAGCGGGTGGCCGGCTGCCTCCGGCAGCGGCGGGCCGGCGCGGGGCGGGCCATCCTCGGCGGCGATGACAACCTGGGCCTCGCGGCCGGGACGGTCTTCGGCGTCCATCAGCGTGACGGTGGCGGTGCCGTCGAACGTCGGGACCCGAGGGTCTTCCGGCTCGGCGATGCGCTGAAAGCGGAAGACCAGCCGGTCGCCGGTCTCGACGTCGTCGAACACCCGGACCGCGAAGAGGGCGCCGGCAGTCGGCGCGCCGGACGCCGCGGGAGGTGCTTCGGCGGGCAGCGGCGGCGCCACGACGAGCACGAACGCCGTGGCGAGCGCGGCAAGCCGGGTAACGGCTGCGGGCGCCTTGCGGATCGCCTGCGGACGGAGGAAGCCAGAGGTGTCGGGCATCGAAAGGGCGCCTTCTCGCGATCGGGAGGGGGAGCGGCGGTCTGCGCCGGATCGCCGTGCTGTGCCGACCGATCTTATCCTGCCGCCCGCCGGTGGCAACCGGGGCCGGCGGAAGCGTGAGCGCGGCCCGTGGCGTCGCGAGGGCCTTGCCCGCACCCCTCCTCCGCCCCAGGGCATCCGGCCTTTCGTCGGAGGTGCGCGGCCCGGCAAGCGGTGGTAGGGTAAAGTATTGTTGAAGAGGATGCTGGCATGCGATCCGAGGTCATTTCGCTCGGCGGTGAGACACAGACGGTCAGCGCAGTCATGGTGATCGACGACCACCCGCTGTTCTGCGAGGCGCTGGCGATGACGCTGACGGGCGCGCTCAGGGTCGGGCGGGTGGCCACGGCGAGCCGCCTGTCCGAAGGCCTCGAGGCGCTGAAGGCGGGCGAGGCGCCGGAGGCGATCCTCCTCGACCTCAACCTGCCCGACGTCGCGGGGCTCGACGGGCTGCTGCGGCTGAAGGCGGCGGCGCCGGGGATCCCGGTGATCGTCGTCTCGTCGATGCACGACAGCCGGATCATCACCTCGGTGATGGGCGCAGGCGCCGCGGGCTTCATCCCCAAGGACAGCGCGCGGGAGGTCTTCGTGCGGGCCTTTTCGGAGATCTGGGCCGGCGGGACCTTCACGCCCGAGGGCTACGTCGCCCCGAGCAAGGCCGCGGCGAGCGACGCCGGCGGCACCGACCCGGCGGCGCGGCTCGCGGAGCTCACGCCGCAGCAGGCGAAGATCCTCGAGCTCGTCTGCGAGGGCAAGCTCAACAAGCAGATCGCCTACGAGCTGTCGATCGCCGAGACGACGGTGAAGGCGCACATCACCGCGATCCTGCGCAAGCTCGGCGCGCGCAGCCGGACGCAGGCGGTGCTGATCGCGGGCAAGGCGAGCTTCGCCGGCATCTTGCGCGGGGGCCACGAGGCCGACTAGTCTGCACGCCATGGCATGGGTGGAGGCGAGGGTGGGACCGCAGCCCGTGGCGGCCGAGACGATCGTCCGCCGCGCCGAAAGCGTTGAGCGCGACACCGCCGGCGCGGTGGCCGAGATCGCGGCCGCGCTCGGCCCGGGGCCGTTCGCGCTGGTGATGCTCTTCGTCGGCCGCGGCCACGACCTCGCGGCGGCGGGCGCGGCTGTGAAGCGACACTTCCCGGGCGACACGGTGATCGGCTGCACGACCGCGGGCGAGATCGGGGTCAGCGGCTATCTCGACGGCGCGGTGGCGGCGGTCGGGCTGCCGCTCAGCCACTTCCGGGCGTCGGTGCTGGTCATCGACGACGTGGGGCGCTTCGACGGCGCGCCGGTCGCGGAGGTTCTGCGCATGCGCGGCGCGCTCGCCAGCCGGGCGCCGAGCTGGGTCAACGAGTTCGCCTTCATGCTCGTGGACGGGCTGTCGATGAAGGAGGACCGGATCGTCGCCGCGCTGGCGCCGGCGCTCGGGACGACGCCGCTCCTCGGCGGCTCGGCGGGCGATGGGCTCAGCTTCGAGCGGACCTTCGTGCTGGCCGACGGCGCCTTCCGGCAGAACGCGGCGGTCGTCGCCTTCATCCGGACGGCCTGCCGCGTCAAGGTCTTCCGCTTCGACCATCTGGTGCCGACCGGCCAGCGGATGGTCGTGACCGACGCCGACCCCGAGCGGCGGATCGTGCGGGAGCTGAACGCCGAGCCGGCCGCGCGCGCCTACGCGCGGGCGCTGGGGCGCGATCCCGACCAGCTGTCGGCCTTCACCTTCGCGGCGCATCCGGTGGCGGTCCGGGTGGGCGACCGGCACCATGTCTGCTCGATCCAGCGGGTGGAGCCGAACGGCGACCTGCGCTTCCTCGCGGCCATCGACGAGGGGCTGGTGCTCACGCTCGCGGAGGGGCGGGACATCCTGAGCCATCTCGAGGAGTCGCTCGCCGCGCTCGCGCCGGGCGGGCCACCGGACGCGATCATCGCCTGCGACTGCATCCTGCGGCGGCTGGAGCTGGAGCAGCGGCAGGCGATGCAGTCGGCCTCCGCCATCCTCAGCAGGCACCGGGTGACCGGCTTCAGCGGCTACGGCGAACAGATGAACATGCTCCACGTCAACCAGACCTTCACCGGCGTCGCGATCTTCGCCCCGTCCGAGGCTTCGTCCGCGGGCCAGCCGGCGTCCGGTGCGCCGGCGGCGGCCTGAGCGGCCGCGTCCCGTGCTGCCGCTCCTGCTCGATCCCGACGACGACCTGGCGCGCGAGAACGCGAAGCTGCGCAAGATCGTCGGCGTGCTCATGGCCCGGGTCGAGCGGGACATCGCCGACAGCGGCCCGAGCTACTCGCATTACCAGCTCGCCTCCGCGCTCGAGGAGCAGGTGCGGGCGCGGACCCAGGACCTCGACAGCGCGCTGCGGATGCTGTCGGTCGCGAACGCCCAGCTCACGGTGGCGCGGCAGGAGGCGGAGAAGGCGCGCACCGACCTCACCGACGCGCTGGAGGTCGTGAAGGAAGGCTTCGCGCTCTTCGGGCCGGACGACATGCTGATCCTGTCGAACAGCCGGTTCTCCTCGCACATGCCCGACGCGAAGGCGAAGCTCGGGCCGGGGCTGAAGTTCGCCGATTATGTCCGGCTCGTCTCGCAGAGCCCCCATCTGTTGCCCCCGGAAGGCATGACGCGCGAGCGGTGGGCCCAGGAGCGGCTGGCGAGCCACCGGCGGGCGCATGTCGACTTCCTCGTGCAGCTGAGCGGCCAGCGCTGGGTGCAGGTGAGCGAGCATCGCACGCCGTCGGGCGGCACGGCGGTGGTGCAGGTCGACGTCACCGACATGATCCGGCGCGAGCACGAGGAGCGCGACCGGATGCTCGACGACCAGGCGCGGCTGGTGCGGGCGACGCTCGACCACATCGCCCAGGGGGTCGCGATCTTCGACGACCAGCACCGGCTCGCCGGGCTGAACGAGCGGCTGCATCAGCTGGTCACCCTTCCGGTCACGCTGATGCAGACGGGAACGGAGTTCGGCGCGATCATCGGCTATCTCAGGGCCAGCGCGCGCTTCCTGCCGGAGATGGCGCTCGAGCGGCTCAGCCGCTGGGCCGCGGCCGAGGGCGGGCGCGAGCCGCTGGCGCTAGAGCTCAGGCGCGCGGACGGCGCCTATCTCGACGTGCTGGCGCGCGAGATGCCGGACCAGGGCTTCGTGATCTCGTTCACCGACATGACGGCCGAGCGCGAGGCGGTCGCCGCGCTCAACCGCGTGCGCGAAACGCTCGAGCAGCGGGTGCAGGCCCGGACGGCCGAGCTCGAGCAGGCGCGCGACGAGGCCGAGCGGGCGAACGCGTCGAAGTCGCGCTTCGTGGCTGGCGCGAGCCACGACCTGCTGCAGCCGCTCAACGCCGCCAAGCTGTTCCTGTCGTCGCTGTCGCACACCGCCCTCGACGCCGACCAGCGGGCGATCGCCGGGCGGGTGCGCTCGGCCTTCGAGAGCGTCGAGACGATCCTGGGCGCGCTCCTCGACATCTCCAACCTCGACATCGGCTCGGCGCGGGCGGACGTTAGCGCCATGCCCCTCAGCCCGCTGCTGCGCTCGATCGACCAGGAGTACCAGCCGCTGGCGCGCGAGCGCGGCCTCGAGCTGCGCGTGCTGCCGACCGACCTCTGGACCGAGAGCGATCCCGCCTATCTGCGGCGCATCCTGCAGAACCTCGTGGTCAACGCCCTGCGCTACACCCGCGAAGGCCGCGTCCTCGTCGGCGTCCGTCGGCACGGCGAGCGGGCGCGACTCGAGGTGTGGGACACGGGCCCCGGCATCCCGCCGGATCGCTGCCGCGACATCTTCCGGGAGTTCGTGCGGCTCGACACGAACGGCGACGCGCCGCAGGGCATGGGCCTCGGCCTCGCGATCGTCGAGCGGGCCTGCGCGCTGCTCGACCATCCGCTCGAGCTGCATTCGCTGCCGGGTCGGGGAACGCGCTTCGGGGTCAGCGTGCCGCTGATCCGGCCGCCGGTCGCCGCGGCGGAGCCCGTCGGGCCGGCGCATGGCTGGCAGGCGCCGCCGCTCGACGACATGATCGTGATGGTGATCGAGAACGACGCGGACGTGCTCGCCGGCATGATTTCGGTGCTCGAGGACTGGGGCACGAGCCCGCTCGAGGCGTGCGACCTGCGCGATGCCGAGGCGCTGATCGCCGATGTCGGCGTGGCGCCGGACGTCGTGATCGCGGACTATGTCCTCGACAACGGCGCGAACGGGCTCGACGCGATCGCCGCGCTCCGGGCGGCGCACGGGCCGATGCCGGCGGTGCTCGTCTCGGCGGACCGTTCGATCGACCTCGCCCCGCGGGCGCAGGCGGCGGGCGTCACGCTGCTGCACAAGCCGATCGAGCTGCACAGGCTGCGCGCCGTCCTGCAGTGGGTGAAGAACGCCAGCGGGCGCGGGTGAGACCGGCACGCCCGCGCGGCGGGATCGACGCCCGCGTCATCGCGCGCCTGCGTCGCCGCATCGGCGGCGCGCGTGATAACGCCTTGACGGCCGCAGGCTCGAAACTTAGGAACGCACGGATCGGGCGACGTGGCGGAGTGGTTACGCAGCGGATTGCAAATCCGTGTACACCGGTTCGATTCCGGTCGTCGCCTCCAGCACTTGGCGGATTTCCATCCGCGCATCAGGCGCGCCGCCTCCCGCTCACTTGCCGTCCAGGCCGACCTCCGCCGTGAGCCGCCGCTCGATCGCGAGGGCGATCCCGCTCAGGAGGACGCACCATGCCGCGAGCGCGAGGGTCTGCCGCGGGAACACTATTCCTTGGTCGATAAGGATCCCGGTGATCCCCGGCCCGATCGCGGTCGAGACCACCATCACCGTCGTCACCATCGAGCGAACAGCGCCGAGGTTTCTGGTCCCGTAGATCGCCGGAAGCAGCGCCCCCCAGAGCGCGCTCGACATCCCCTGGGTCAGGCCGATCAGGCCCAGCGCCGCAAACCAACCCCAGACGGCTCCCGCGGGTCCGATCACCGCCAGCCCCGCCGCCGTCGGCAGCAGCAGCGCCGGCAGGATGCGGTGCGGCCCCCACCGGTCGGAGGCCCAGCCGGTGGCAAGCGCCGAGGCCACCGAGAGCGACGCGAAAACCGTGTAGCCCGGCGCCATCTGCGCCAGGGTCCACCCCTTCACCTCCGCGACGTGGACCTGATGAAAGAACACCACGGTGCCGACGAAGCCGGGCGTCAGGATGATCGGCAGCAAGGCTGGAAACAGCCAGTGGCGGAGAACCTCGCCGCGCGCCCAGTGCCGGCCCTCGAGGCCCGACGCTCCACCGCCCGAGATCCCGCCCTGGGGCAGCCGTGCCGAGGAAAGGAGCAGCAGGAGGCTCGGCGCCACGGCCAGCGCGAGGATCAGTGCGACGAGTGCCCAGGTCTCCTGCCAGCCGATCGCCCCGATGATGAGCACGGTGCCGACCGGGAGGAGCATTTCGCCTGCGGGATGTCCGAGGTTGGTGATCGACACCGCCTGACCCCGCCGCGCCCGGAACCACCGGCCCATGGCCGTCATCGCGATGTGGCTGAACATGCCCTGCCCGCAGAAGCGCAGCAGGAAGAGCGCGAGCCCGAGGAGCCAGATCGACTGGCTGAACGCCATGCCGAGGGCCGCGAGCGCGAAGAGGATCGCGATGCCCGGCGCAAGACGCGACAGCCGGACTGTGTCGGCCGACGAGCCGGCGGTCAGCAACAGCCCGGCGGCGCAGAGGGTGACGAGCGTGTAGAGGCTCCCCCATGCCCCGTCGGAGAGGCCGTGCGCGGCCTTGATCTCGCCGGCAAACAGCGAGATGAACCAGGTCTGCCCGAAGGACGAGGCGAACGTCAGGAGGACGCCGGCGGCGAGCCACCGGGCGTTCCCGAGGAGAAACCCAAGCATCGAAGCGCAGTAGCCGCTTCTTCCGCCGCGCGCCAGAGCGGACGCCGCCTCGTCGACGGCCTGGACCACTGCGAACGCGAGGCGTGCTCTGCGCGGCACGCGCGCCGGATGTCGAAGGCGTTCCAACACCTTGGCATGGTTGCGGCCCTACGATGCCTGAGGGTTTACGGGTACACGCTGATGATGATGCCCTCCGACAAGCCGACCCGCGTCGGCTCCGCGGACTCCCGGCCAGCGACAGCCTGGCTGATGTTCGAGAGCGTCTGGCTGAACAGCCCGATGGCCATGCCGCCCGGCGAGTAGCCGGCCTCGCTTGCCGCGAAGGCCGAACAGGATGCTCACCTCGGCGATCGTCACGTCAGCGTCACAGCAAGCTCGTATTCTCGTCGCAGTGCCGATGAGCTTTCGGGAGCATGCCGGTGGACAGTGACGAGGCCATCATTTCGGGATGTGTCGGACCGCGTCAGGCTCGTTCGGAGCCGGTCTGTCCGGATACCGAAGTGTTGCGTGTTGGCGAGATCGCGGTGGATGTCGCGAAGGTCCGGGCCTATCGCGCGGGGCTGCCCGTTCATCTGGGGCCGACCGAATTCCGGCTTCTCGTCGTCTTGATGACGGCCTACCCGACGGTGATCGCGCCGCGGGACGTGCGCGAGGCGCTCTGGGGCGATCGCCCGCCGCGGCGGCCGGAAACGCTGAACCTGTTCGTCTCGAGACTGCGGCGGCGGCTCTGCAGCGGGGGCCTTCCCAACCCGATCTGGACGATCTGCAGGGTCGGCTTCGCCCTCGACGCCGCGGCCTGTTCCGCCAGACGTGCCGAGGCCGCATTGTCGCAAAACTGTCATCGCTGTGACGAAGAGGTGTCATGCCCGGGACCTATGGTCGCCGTGCATTGGGGCGAGAGCGCCCCGCGCGCAGACTAGAAAAGCCATGCTGGGGAAAGTCATGAGAACATTTGCAGCGATGCTCGCGGCGACGGCCCTGACGGCGACGGCCGCCACGGCCGACGTGAGCGTCGATCCGAACCTGCCGACCTACGAGCCGGTATCCGGGGTTTCGGGGAGCCTGACCTCCATCGGATCCGACACGCTGAACAACCTGATGACGCTGTGGGCCGAAGGCTTCCGCAGCCACTACCCGAACGTTTCGATCGAGATCCAGGGCGCCGGCTCGGGCACCGCTCCGCCAGCGCTGATCGAGGGCACCGCCCAGTTCGGCCCGATGTCGCGCCCGATGCGCGGCACAGAGATCGAGCAGTTCGAGGCCCGCTTCGGCTACGAGCCGACCCCGATCCGCGGCGCCATCGACGCGCTCGGCGTCTTCGTGCACCGCGACAACCCGATCGAGTGCCTGACCATGCAGCAGGTCGACGCGATCTTCTCCTCGACCCGCAACGGCGGCCTCGACGACGCGCTCAACACCTGGGGCGAGGTCGGGCTCGAGGGCGAGTGGGCGAATCGTCCGATTGCGCTCTACGGCCGCAACTCGGCGTCGGGCACCTACGGCTACTTCCGCGAGGTCGCGCTCTTCGGCGGCGACTACCGCGGCGAGGTGCGCGAGCAGCCGGGTTCGTCGGCGGTTATCCAGGGCGTCGCCTCCGACATCGGCGCCATCGGCTATTCGGGCGTCGGCTACGCGACGGCGGACGTCCGTGCCGTGCCGATCGCGGCTTCCGAGGGCGGCGAGTGCTTCGAAGCCAGCGGCGACAACGCGATGGCGGGCGACTATCCGATCGCGCGGTTCCTCTACATCTACGTCAACAAGGACCCGAACCAGCCGCTCGACCCGCTGCGCGGCGAGTTCATCCGCTACGTCTACACCCAGGACGGCCAGCGGGACGTGATGCGCGCCGGTTTCTTCCCGGTGACGAACGGCCTTGCCGAGCAGGATCTCGGGATCTTCGGCCTGATGAACTGACGGTCCGAACGACCACCCCTGCACAGCCGGGGCGGCCTGCCGGCCGCTCCGGATCGGTCTTTTGAGGGACCATCTTCGCCAGCTGCTTGAGGGACCCATGGCTGACATCACCGCGACGATCGACCGGACCGAGGACGGAGCCATCGAGTCGCGCCGCAGCGCCCGCGCTCACGCGCGCAGCAAGGAGACGCGGGCGAGCGTCATCTACGGCGACCGGATCGCCCGAACGGTGATAACCGTCGGCGGCCTCATGGTCATCGTCGCCGTGCTCGGGATCATGGTCTTCCTGGTGCGGGTGGTCGCGCCGCTGATGATCTCGGGCGAGACGCGCGGCTCGGTCGGCTACACGCTCGACGGCGGTCAGGACATGGCCTGGATCAATGCCGACGAGTTCCAGTCCCTCGCCACGGCGGTCGGCGCGGACGGCCGCGCCATCACCTTCCACGTACCGACGGGGCGCGAGGTCAACCAGGCCCTGCTCGACTTCGCGGGCGCCACGGCGACGGCGGTCGGCGGCATCTCCACCCGTGGCGACGTGGCATTCGGCTTCGAGGACGGCACCGTCCGCTTCCTCGACATCGGGTTTGACACCGGCACGATTGCGGCGCGGAACCGGCCCGACGACATGGTCCAGCTGAACGAGATCGACTTCCTGCACAACGGCCGCGTCGTCACGCCGGTGCAGACGGGCGACCTCAGGACCGTCACGCCGCGCTACGAGCTCGGCGAGCCGGTGGAGGTCTCCGACCTGCCGATCATCGCGCTCGACTACACGATCGGCGGCACGGTGGAGCGGCCGGTGATCGCCTTCGCAACGGTGGATGCCGCCAACGTCGCGCGCGTGACGCAGAGCCGCGTCCAGCGCAACCTGATGACCGGCGAGGAGACGATCACCTCGAGTTCGGCCGAACTCCCGGGCCTGGACCTGCCTGAGGGCGTGGCCGTCACCGACATCCTTCTCGCGAGCGGCGGTGACAGGCTCGTCATCGCGACCGACGACGGGATGCTCTACCGGTTCGACACGCGCAACCTGAACAGTCCGGCCCTTGCCGAGGCGCGACGGGTGCTGCCGGAGGCGATCGGGATTACCGCGGTCGGCTTCCTGAGCGGCGATCAGGCGCTGGTGGTGGGGGGCGCCGACGGGTCCGTGCGGGTCTACTTCACGCTCCAGCGCCAGGGCGCGGGCACCACCGACGGCCGCTCGCTCGTCCACGCTCGCACCCACGAGAACCAGGGCTCCGCGATCATCGGCATAACCGAGGGCCAGCGCGACAAGAGCTTCGCGACCCTCGGCGCGGACGGCAGCGTCTGGTACCGGCACTCGACCACCGATCAGACGATGTTCCGCTTCCAGCGGACCAGCGATCCGTCGGTGCCGGCGGAGTTCATGATCTTCCCGCGCTCGAACGGCATCCTGATGGTCGACGCGGAGGGCTCGGTCGACGCCCTCGGCTTCAACGTGCCGCATCCGGAGGTCACGCTCGGCGTGCTCTTCGGACAGGTCTGGTACGAGGGGTACAACGCGCCAAGCTTCACTTGGCAGTCAACCGCGGGCACCGACCTCGCCGAGCCGAAATACTCCCTCGTGCCGCTGATCTTCGGCACGATGAAGGCGACCTTCTACGCCATGCTCTTCGCGGTGCCGATCGCGCTGATGGCGGCGATCTACACGTCCGAGTTCGTGCATTCCAGCGTGCGCCAGACCGTCAAGCCGGTGATGGAGATGATGGAGAGCCTGCCGACCGTGGTGCTCGGCTTCGTCGCGGCGCTGGTGCTCGCGCCGCTCGTCGAGGAGTGGATCGCGGCGGTGCTGCTCGCCTTCATCGCGCTGCCGCTGGGGCTGATGTTCGGCGCCTTCACCTGGCAGATGCTTCCGGTGCAGACCGCGGTCCGCTACGGCGGCGTGCCGAAATTCCTGTTCATGTTCGTGATGATCGGCATCACCGGCTTGATCGCCTACCAGCTCGGCCCGGTCTTCGAGAACGCGCTTTTCTACGGCAACTTCCGCGAGTGGACGGCGGGGCAGGTGGGGACGGGAACCCCCTTCATGTTCCTGATCCTGCTGCCGCTCTCCTACATCCTCGTCGCCTACACGTTCCGGAAGACCTATGGGCACATCTACCGCGACCGCCAGCGCGCGCTCGACCGGCCGGCGGCGGGACGGCTCGACTTCCTGCGCTGGCTCACCTTTCTCGCCGTCGCCGTGGCCGTTTCCTACGCCTTCGCCTCCTTCCTGACCTTGATCGGCTACGATCCGCGCGGCGGCTTCGTCGACACCTACCAGCAGCGCAACGCGCTCGTCGTCGGCTTCATCATGGCGTTTGCTGTGATCCCCAACATCTACACCCTGTCGGAGGACGCGCTGAACGCCGTGCCCTCCCACCTGCGCGCAGGTTCGCTCGCCTGCGGCGCGACGCCCTGGCAGACGGCGATGTGGGTGATCCTGCCCACGGCGGCCTCGGGCGTGTTCTCGGCGGTGATGATCGGCATGGGCCGCGCCGTCGGCGAGACGATGATCGTCGTCATGGCCGCCGGCAACACCCCGATCATGGAGTGGAACATCTTCTCCGGCCTGCGCACGCTCTCGGCCAACATCGCCATCGAACTGCCCGAGGCGGTCAAGGACGGCACCAACTACCGCGTGCTGTTCCTCGCCGCGCTGACGCTCTTCATCATGACCTTCGTCATCAACACCTGCGCCGAGCTGATCCGCCAGCGGTTCCGCAAGCGCGCGTTCCAGCTCTGAGGAGGATGCCATGACCGACATCTCCGATCCCGGCATCCGCAACCGCACGACGCCCGACGGCGACAACGCCGAGCTCACGCAAGGCAAGAAGGTCCGCCGCTACACCGCCGACCTCTCGGCCACCGGCGAGCCGGCGCTCTGGGCCTTCGGCGGCGCGCTCGCCATCGGCATCCTGCTGATCTCCTCCTTCCTCTTCATGGTGTTCTGGAACGGGATCACAACCTTCTGGCCGAAGCCGGTCGCGGTGGTGACGCTCGAGGACGGGACGGTGCTCGCGGGCGAGCCGACGCGAAACGAACGGTTCCGCCCGGGCACCGCCATCCTCAACGCGATGTCCGAGGAGCAGCGCGCCGAGGTCGAGGCGAACGGGGGCTATGCGACGCGCACCCTCTACAAGACCGCCAACTTCGACCTCTACGGCGACGACTTCCGCTGGATCCCCGACTACACCGTCACGCAGACGAGCTACCCGCCCGACTTCTACACCTTCGAGCGGCAGGAATGGGGCGTCTTCATCGGCCGCGTCACCGGCCTCGTCATCGACGATCAGCCAATGGCCTACGATCCGCAGGTCATGCGGCGCGAACAGCGCGAGGCGCGCCAGCGCTTCAACGAGATCCGCCGGCTCGAGCGCGGCCCGATCGGCCGCATCAACCATCGCCTCGAGCAGGAGCGCCTCGCCATCCGCCGCGCCCAGCTCCGCCACGGCGCCGACTCGGCGGAATACGAGGCCGCCGTCGCCGAGGGCAATGCCCGCATCCAGGAGCTTCAGGCCCGGTTCGGCGAGATACAGAGCCAGGTCGCCGCGATCCGCGCCCTCGACCAGCGCAACCGCGTCCAGCTCGAGGAGATCGGCGGCCGCAGCATCGAGCCGCCGCTGAGCCAGATCGTCCGCTACTACGCGGCGAACGACCTATCGCTCCTCGACAAGGCCGGCATCTACTTCTCGCGCTGGGGCGAGTTCCTGTCGTCGGAGCCGCGCGAGGCCAACACCCAAGGCGGCGTCCTGCCGGCGATCTTCGGCACCGTGGCGATGACCATGCTGATGGTGGTCTTCGTCGCGCCCTTCGGCGTCATCACCGCGCTCTACCTGCGGGAATACGCCAAGCAGGGCCGGCTCGTCTCGATCGTCCGCATCTCGGTCAACAATCTCGCGGGCGTGCCCTCGATCGTCTACGGCGTCTTCGGTCTGGGCTTCTTCGCCTACACCATGGGCGTGACCATCGACCAGCTCTTCTACCCCGAGCGCCTGCCGACCCCGACCTTCGGCACGGGCGGCATCCTCTGGGCGTCACTGACGCTGGCGCTGCTGACGGTGCCGGTCGTCATCGTCGCCTCCGAGGAGGCGCTCGCCGCCGTGCCGCGCTCGATGCGCGAGGGCTCGCTCGCCTGCGGCGCCTCGAAATGGCAGACGATCCGCTACGTCGTGCTGCCGAAGGCCCTGCCCGGGATCATGACCGGCCTGATCCTCGCCATGGCGCGCGGCGCGGGGGAAGTGGCGCCGCTGATGCTCGTCGGGGTCGTCAAGCTCGCCCCCGCCTTGCCGGTGGACGGCTTCTGGCCCTTCATCCACCTCGAGCGCAGCTTCATGCACCTCGGCTTCCACATCTTCGACGTGGGCTTCCAGTCGCGCAACTCGGAGGCGGGCAAGCCGATGGTCTTCGTGACCACGCTGCTGCTCCTCGGCCTGATCGTGGCGATGAACTCGACCGCGATCATCATCCGCAACCGGCTGAAGCGCAAATACGCTTCGTCGCATTTCTGATCTTCGGAGACAGCCATGAACGTCGCCGCATCCATCCCGACGCGACCCGAGTTCGAGCCCCCCGCCTACCACGTCAGGGAAGGCCGCGAGGGCGTGGCGCTCGACATCCGCAACTTCAACCTCTGGTACGGCAAGGCTCAGGCGCTTCACGGCGTCAGTCTCGGCATCCAGAAGGGCATGGTCACCGCCATGATCGGTCCGTCGGGATGCGGCAAGTCCACGCTCCTGCGGTCGCTCAACCGGATGAACGACCTGATCGACGATCTATCCATCGACGGCGATATCAACGTCGGCGGCTTCAACATCTACGGCTCCGGCGTCGACGTGATCGCGCTGAGGAAGCGCATGGGCATGGTGTTCCAGAAGCCAAACCCCTTCGCCATGTCGATCTACGACAACGTCATCTATCCCCTCCGTGTCGACGGGGTGACCAAGAAGTCGATCCTCGACGAGACCTGCGAGCGGGCGCTCCGCTCTGCCGCGCTCTGGGACGAGGTGAAGGATCGCCTCAAGGAAAGCGCGCTCGGCATGTCGGGCGGCCAGCAACAGCGCCTCTGCATCGCCCGCGGCATCGCCTCCGATCCCGAGGTGCTGCTGATGGACGAGCCATGCTCGGCGCTCGACCCGATCGCCACCGCGAAGATCGAGGAGCTGATCGGCGCGCTGAAGGGCCACTACACCATCGTCATCGTCACCCACAACATGCAGCAGGCCGCGCGGGTCTCCGACAACACCGCCTTCATGTATCTCGGCCGCCTGATCGAGTACGGCGACACCGAGACGATCTTCACCCGGCCGAAGAAGGCGCAGACCCAGAGCTACATCACCGGCCAGTTCGGCTGACGACAGGCCCGGGGGGCAGCACAGGTCGAGGGCTTTCGATGACGAGCTCGAGCAGCTCGGCATCGACCGCATGGGCCGGATCGCCGCCGAGATGATCGAGCGCCCGATGGTCGCATCGGAGACGCCGAGGGTCGAGCCACCGATGCTGGCCAGGACGCGGCGTCGGCGGCGACGCGGACGAGGGTGGCCATCCGGGGATCACGATGATGGTGCGGGAGGTGAATGACGGCGGCGCAAGCGGCAACGCTCTTCCGGAAATGGGGCGGGACAGGCGGCCCTGGTCCAGTCAGACCCTCTCGGAATTAGGCCGGTGGGCTTGAAGGTTCGGACCCGCCAGTTCGGTTCGTTTGGAAGACAGGCGGGGAATCTTTCCGGCGCAGGCTTGATGGAGATCAAGGCAAAACGCGACCCTGCGGAAAATGCTGCTCTCGGCGTGATCCGGCACAACCGTGCGCCGCCCCTGCGCGACGGCAAGCATAATCAAGAAGAGGACGGGACGATGAACACCAGACATCTCACAGCCGGCCTCGCGACGGCGGTCGCCGCGCTCGGCATCGCGTGGGGAGGGCAGGCAGCGGCCGATTATTCGGAGTACCGCGAGTTCTTCGAGCCGCTTCCCGCGATCCCGCCACTTCCCGCCGACAACGCCATGACGCCCGAGAGGATCGAGCTCGGCAAGATGCTGTTCTTCGAGCCGCGAATCTCCTCGAGCGGGGTGATCTCCTGCGCCACCTGTCACAACCCGGCCCTCGGCTATACCGACCGGGTGCCGCGCGCGGTCGGCCACGACGGCCAGGTCGGCGAGCGCAACACGCCCACCGTGCTCAACTCCGGCTTCTTCGAGGCGCAGTTCTGGGACGGTCGGGCGGCGACACTCGAGGAGCAGGCGCTCGGGCCGATCGAGGCCGAGGTCGAGATGGCGATGCCGAT
>SKOX01000177.1 GCA_007119835.1 Paracoccaceae bacterium | reverse complement strand
CGGCCGTGGCGGAGCCGGGCCCGACGCTGATCGAGGCGATCCTCTGATTCATCCCCCGCATCACGCGGTTGCTGCTCTCCCCGAGCGCGGGGCCCTTTCGGCCGTGAGCCCGCCGCTATGCCCCGCCAGATCGCCGAGGGCCTCGCTCCGGAACCGGCTTGCAAGCGCCAACAACCATCATGGTCCTCGAACGTGCCACGGAAGAGGTGCGGAAATACAGACCATGGAATTCGGATGCGGGTTGGCCGGACTCGCGTTCGAGATGCCGTATCCCTCGGCAACGGCTCCTGGATGGCGTCCGGCAGGCCTTGCCCGCCGTGACACCCTCATTGCACCGCCAGCGAGCCGCATTGCGCTGTTGATCGACGCCCTCCGGTGCGGCAGCGTCGGATCAGTGGGATATCATCCACGGCCGGCGCCCCGGGAAGCTCTTGGCCCCATCCGGCGCGCGTGCGACCGCTGCCTTCCTCGAGCCCGGGCTGCAGCAGGCGCATCCCGGGCCGTGGGACGAACGTCTGGGACTGTCGGCCGACCGCTCGTTGATCGCATGCGCCTTGATGCGGCCGCGGTCCGAGGCGCCGAGACGGGGAGGCGTCAGCAGCACCCGGGGTGCGGGTGTGCCGCAGTCGGGGCACGGGCAGGGCTCGGCATAGGCGGCCATCGGGCGCAGCGCGTCGAAGGTGCCATGGGTGTCGCAGTAGAACTCGTAGACCGGCATGGCGCGCCTCACAGGTCGGGGGCGATCGGAATGTCGACGGAGCCGTCGACGAGCTTCATCGGTCCGTCGGGGCCAGGCATGAGGTCGCCGTCGAAGATGTCGGTCGGCAGCCAGAGCGTCGCGCAGGCGTTGGGGATGTCGACCACCCCGGAGATGTGCCCCTGGACCGGCGCGGTGCCGAGGATCGCGTAGGCCTGTGCCCCGGAATAGCCGAACTTCTTGAGATACTCGATCGCATTGAGGCAGGCCTGGCGGTAGGCGACGTGCACGTCGAGATAATGCTGCTTGCCCTGTTCGTCGACCGAGATCCCCTCGAAGATCAGGTGGTTGCCGTACTGTGGCGTGATCGGCGAGGGTCGGAAGATCGGGTTCTTGATCCCGTATTTCGCCATGCCGTCCTTGATGAGCGAGACCTTGAGGTGGGTCCAGCCGGCCATCTCGATGGCGCCGCAGAAGGTGATCTCGCCGTCGCCCTGGCTGAAATGCAGGTCGCCCATGCTGAGGCCGGCACCGTCGACGTAGACGGGGAAGTAGATCCGCGAGCCTCGGCTCAGGTCCTTGATGTCGCAGTTGCCGCCATGCTCGCGCGGGGGGACGGTGCGGGCGGCCACGGCGGCGGCCTTGTCGCGGACCTCGCCGGTGAGCTTGCCCATGTGCGCGGTCTTGCCACCGTCGGGCAGGGCCGCGAGCGGCGGCACCCGCTCGGGATCGCTGTCGAAGAGCGCCTTCTCGCGGGTGTTCCACATATCCAGCATCGCGTGGTCGGGCAGGCAGCCGATCAGGCCGGGATGGATCAGGCCGGCGTAGCGCACGCCGGGAACGTGGCGGCTGCGGGTGAACATGCCCTCGAAGTCCCAGATCGACTTCTGCGCGTCGGGGAAGTGGTCGGTGAGAAAGCCGCCGCCATTCTGCCGCGAGAAGAAGCCGTTGAAGCCCCAGAGGCTGTCGGGCTTGGCGCCGATGTCGAGGATGTCGACCACGAGGAGGTCGCCGGGCGCGGCGCCCTTCACGCCGACGGGGCCGGAGAGGAAATGCACCTGCGGCAGTTCCACGTCGCGCACGTCCGAGGCGTCGTCGTCGTTCTTGATCTGGCCGCCGGTCCAGTCGTAGGTCTCGAGGATGAAGTCGTCGCCCGGCTCGACCCAGACCGCCATGGGGATGTCGGGGTGCCAGCGGTTGTGGATCTTCTCGTTGGTGTAGGGGCTCTCTTTCAGATCGACCTTTATGAGGACCTCGGCCATGTGCGGCTCCTTTGGCTTTTCGGTTTGGTCAGACGGAGAGGAACTTCGAGACCCTCGCCTCGTCGATCGAGGCGCGGGGAGATTCGTGGACGAACCGGCCGTTCTCGAGCACGAGGACCCGGTCCGCGACGTCGAGCGCGAAGCTCAGAACCTGCTCGGAGACGACGATGGAGAGCCCGCGCTCGTCGCGGATGCGGCGGAGCACGCGGGCCATCTCCCGGATGATCGAGGGCTGGATGCCCTCCGTCGGCTCGTCGAGGAGCAGGACCTTGGGCCGGGACGCCAGCGCCCGGGCGATGGCGAGCTGCTGCTGCTGGCCGCCCGAAAGGTTGCCGCCGCGCCGGTTCTTCATTTCGAGCAGAACCAGGAAGAGCTCGTAGATGTCGGCGGGCACCTGCGTCTCGCCGGTGGCGGAGAGGCCGGTCTGGACGTTCTCCTCGACCGTCATGGTGGCGAAGATGGCGCGGCCCTGGGGCACGTAGCCAAAGCCCGCCGCGACCCGCCGGTGCGGCTTCAGGCCCGCGAGCTCGCTGCCCTCGATCGCGACGGAGCCCGCCTGAGACGGAATCACCCCCATCATCGCCTTCATCAGCGTGGTCTTGCCCATGCCGTTGCGGCCCATGATGGCGACAATCTCGCCAGGCGCAACCTCCGTGCTCAGGCCGTGGAGCACCTCCGACTCGCCGTAGGCGACGTGGAGGTCGTTGATCTTCAGCATCGGCGCCTCCTCAATGGCCGAGATAGACCTCGACGACGCGGGGATCGGCCTGGACCGTTTCCATGGAGCCCTCCGACAGGATGCGCCCCTGGTGCAGGACGGTGACCTTGTGGGCGATGTCCGCGACGAAGTTCATGTCGTGCTCGATGACGAGGACCGAGCGGTTCTCGATGATCCCGTGCAGCAGCTCCGCGGTCTTGCGGCGCTCGGCCACCGACATGCCCGCCACCGGCTCGTCGAGCATCAGGAGCTCGGGGTCCTGGATGAGCAGCATGCCGATCTCGAGCCACTGCTTCTGGCCATGGCTGAGGATCGCGGCCTTGGTGTCGAGGAGGTCGGCGAGGAAGATCGTCTCGGCGATCTCCTCGATCCGCTCGGCGACTGCGGCCGACCGCTTGAAGGCGAGGGCGCCGAAGACGGTGTAGCCGCTAGGGTAGCTGAGCTCGAGGTTCTCGAAGACGGTGAGGTCCTCGTAGATCGAGGGGTTCTGGAACTTCCGGCCGACGCCGGCATGGACGATCTGGTCCTCGCGCAGGCTGAGGAGTTCCTTCCCCTTGAAGCGGACCGAGCCGGCGGTGGCCTTGGTGCGGCCGCAGATGAGGTCGAGGACGGTGGTCTTGCCCGCGCCGTTCGGGCCGATGATCACGCGGATCTCGTCGTTGTCGACGTAGAAGCTGAGATCGTCGACCGCCTTGAAGCCGTCGAAGGAGACGGTCAGACCCTCGACCGCGAGGAGGTAGTTGGTGTTTGAGGGCAGCATGGCGGGCGCTCCTATTCGGCCGCGGCCGGCACGGAGGCCGGTGCCGGGGCCGTCGCAGGGGCCGTCCCGGGGGCCGCCACGGGGGCGGGTGCCTTCGGCGCGGGCCGCATGCGGCCGGCGAGGGACACGATCCGCGGCCGGATGTGGTCGTTGTAGAGGCCGGCGAGGCCCATCGGGAAGAACATCACGACCGCGATGAAGAGGCCGCCCATCGCGAAGAGCCAGAGCTCGGGGAAGCGCTCGGAAAACACGGTCTGGGCCCAGTTGACCAGGAGCGCGCCGTAGACGGCGCCGAAGATCGAGAGCCGCCCGCCGACGGCGCACATGATGACCATCATGATCGAGGGCACGATGCCGATCAGCGTCGGCGACATGAAGCCGACCTGGAGCGTGAACATCGCCCCGCCGATCGACGCGAAGGCGGCGCCGAGGCAGAAGACGAAGATCTTGAAGTTCGCCACGTCGTAGCCCGAGAAGCGCACCCGGTCCTCCTGGTCGCGGATGGCGACGAGGAGCCGCCCGACCTTGCTCCTGCGGATCCAGTGCGCGACCAGGACGCAACCGAGGAGAAGGCCGCCGCTGACGAAGTAGAGCACGAGCTTGGCACTGTCGGGCCGGATGTCCCAGCCGGCGAGGGTCCGCAGGTCGGTCATGCCGTTGACGCCGCCGGTGAAGTGAACCGGACCCGGTTCCTTGGACACTCGGTTGCGTTACGCGGCCATTGGGATGGTCGCAAGGTTGTGCTGTCGGCGCATGGCGTGCGGGCTGAGGTGGCCGTTCTTTTCGATCAGCCAT
>SKOX01000269.1 GCA_007119835.1 Paracoccaceae bacterium | reverse complement strand
GCCTGGCGTAAACACTTGGAGCGGGTAGCGGGAATCGAACCCGCACTACCAGCTTGGGAAGCTGGGGCGCTACCACTACACCATACCCGCGCCTGAGGTCTTAGCTAATACGGCCCGCCGAGCCCCGCAAGACGTTTTCGGCATGGCCGGTGACCGCCCCGAAGGGCGGTTCACCGTCGCGACCGTGCCCGCTGGCGCAGAGGCCGGCGGATGCACGTCGCGGCCGATGTGGATCAGTTCTTGGACAGCCAGTCGTCGATCTGCCGCTCGGCCTCTTCCTTGGTGACGCCGTACTGGTTCTGGATCTTGCCGGCGAGAACGTCGCGGTCGCCCTTGGCCTCCTCGACGTCGCTGTCGGTGAGCTTGCCCCACTGCTGGCGGACGCGGCCGCTCATCTCCGTCCACTTGCCCTTCACCTGGTCCCAGTTCATTCGGTCCTCCGATTGGTCGCGCAGGCCGCTGAGGGCCCGCCATTTCCGTCGGGCATTCGCGCCCGCCCCGGAGGAACGCGACGGCAGGGGCAAACGTTCCGGATGATCTGGATCAGGATCAGGATCCGGTCCGGCCGAGACGCCCCCCGCCCGATCCCTCGCGCAGGAAGGCAAACCCGTTCGGCCCGAGCGCGAGCCGCCCGTCCTCGAGCGCCGCCGCCTGCGCCGGCGCAGCTTCGGCGAGGGCGAACCCGTCGGCGCCGAGCGCGACCGGCTCGGGTGAGAGGTTGAAGACGCAGGTGAGCGCATCGCCCTCCGCCGCCCGGGCGAAGGCGAGCACCGGATCGGCCACGTCGAGGAACCGGGTCCGCCCCGCCCTGAGCGCGCGCGAGCCCCGCCGCCAGGCGAGCATCGCGCGATAGAAGGCAAGCGTCGAGGCCGGGTCGCGCTCCTGCGCGGCGACGGCGAGCGCGCGGTGCGGCGGCTTGACCGGCAGCCACGGGCGGGCTTCGGTGAAGCCGCAGCCGGGCAGGGCGTCGTCCCAGGGCATCGGCGTGCGGCAGCCGTCGCGCCCCTTGTAGTCCGGCCAGAAGCGGATGCCCGGCGGGTCGGTCAGCTCCTCGTAGAGGATGTCGGCCTCGGGCAGGCCGAGCTCCTCGCCCTGGTAGAGGCAGACCGAGCCCTCGAACGACAGCAGCAGCGCCGCCGCCTGCCGCGCCAGCGCGCCCTGGTCGGCGGCCCGGGGCGCCCAGCGGGTGACGTGGCGGATCACGTCGTGGTTGGAGAAGCTCCAGGTCGGCCAGCCGTCGGGCGCGGCCTCGAAGAAGCCCGCGATGCGGGTGCGGAAGAAGTCGGGGCTGTAGTCGTTGCCGAGGAACTCGAACGAATAGGCCTTGTGCAGCCGGTCGGCCCCGCGGGTGTAGTCCGCCATCAGCTCCATGGCGCGCTGGCTGTCGCCGATCTCGCCCATCAGCGTGCGCGCGTCGTATTCCTCGATCAGGGCGCGCAGCCGGCGGATGAAGTCGATCGTGCCCGGCTGGCTCTTGTCCCAGCGGTGGTCCTGCATGTCGTACGGGTTGACCGCCGGCCGGTCCCAGTTGTTCTTCAGGGCCGGGTTGTCGCGCAGCTCCGGGTCGTGGACGTAGAAGTTCACCACGTCGAGGCGGAAGCCGTCGACCCCGCGCTCGAGCCAGAACCGCACGCTCTCGAGCAGCGCATCCTGCACCGCCGGATTGTGGAAGTCGAGGTCGGGCTGGCTGGTGAGGAAGTTGTGCAGGTAGTATTGCCGCCGCCGCGCCTCCCATTCCCAGGCCGAGCCGCCGAAGACCGACAGCCAGTTGTTCGGCGGCGAGCCGTCGGGCCTGGGGTCGGCCCAGACGTACCAGTCGGCCTTCGGGTTGTCGCGGCTCATGCGGCTCTCCTCGAACCAGGGGTGCCGGTCCGACGAATGCGACAGCACCTGGTCGACGATCACCTTGAGCCCCAGCCGGTGCGCCTCGGCCAGCATCGCGTCGAAGTCTGCGAGCGTGCCGAACACCGGATCGATGCCGGTATAGTCGGCGACGTCGTAGCCCATGTCCTGCATCGGCGAGGGATAGACCGGCGAGATCCAGATCGCGTCCGCGCCGAGCTTCGCGACATGCTCGAGCCGCCGCGTGATCCCGGGAATGTCGCCGATGCCGTCGCCGTTGGTGTCCTGGAAGGATCGCGGATAGATCTGGTAGATCACCGCGCCGCGCCACCAGTCGCTCATGCTCCGTCCTCCTCACGCACTCCCGGGCCCGCACGCCCTGGGCCCAACTAGCTTCGGGCCCGGCCTGCGGCAATCCCGCGCCAGCGGGCGCGGTGGCCCCGGCGGCGCGGCGCCCACATCGAGGCGATGCGGCGCAAGGCCCTCGTGCACCGGCGTTCGAACTTCCGCACGCCCGGCCGGTCGCGCTTCCTTGAAGCGTCGCATCCTTTCGCCTACACCGGCCGGCAAACAGGCGAAGGGGATCGAGGATGGGCGAGCTGATGGCCGGCAGGCGCGGTCTGATCATGGGCGTGGCCAACGAGAAGTCCATCGCCTGGGCGATCGCGCAGGCCTGCGCCGCCGAAGGGGCCGAGCTCGCCTTCACCTACCAGGGCGAGGCGCTCGGCCGCCGGGTCCAGCCGCTCGCGGCCTCCCTCGGTTCCGACATCGTGCTGCCCTGCGACGTGAGCGACGAGCCGTCGCTCGACGCGGTGTTCGAGACGCTGGCGCAGAAGTGGGGCCGGCTCGACTTCCTGCTCCACGCCATCGGCTACTCCGACAAGAACGAGCTGCGCGGCCGCTACGTCGACACGAGCCCGGGCAACTTCGCCCAGACGATGATGATCTCGGTCTATTCCTTCACCGCCTGCGTCCAGCGCGCCGAGAAGCTGATGGGCGAGGGCGCATCGTGCGTGACGCTCACCTACTACGGCGCCGAGAAGGTGATGCCGCACTACAACGTCATGGGCGTGGCCAAGGCCGGTCTCGAGGCCTCGGTCAAGTACATGGCGATGGACCTCGGGCCGCGCGGCATCCGCGTCAACGCGCTGTCGGCCGGCCCGATGAAGACCCTGGCAGCAAGCGGCATCGGCGATTTCCGCTACATCCTGAAATGGAACGAGCTGAACTCGCCGCTGCGGCGCAACGTGACCCAGGCCGATGTCGGCAACGCCGGCCTCTACCTGCTGTCGCCGCTCGCCTCGGGCGTGACGGGCGAGACCCATCACGTCGATGCCGGCTACCACGTCGTCGGCATGAAGGCCGAGGACGCACCCGACATCGACGTGGTGACCGGGCGCAACAAGGGCGCCGAGTGAGGCGACGATGAACGACCGGCTTCCCCACGAGAAGGGTTTCCACGTCTCCTGGGACCAGATCCACCGCGACAGCCGGGCGCTCGCCTGGCGGCTCGACGGCCACGGTCCCGACGACGGCGCCTGGCGGGCGGTGGTCGCCATCACCCGCGGCGGCATGGCGCCGGCGATGATCGTTGCGCGCGAGCTCGACATCCGCACCGTCGACACGATTTCGGTCAAGTCCTACAACTGGCAGGAGCGGACCGCGCCGCGCGTGATCAAGGCGCCGCATCCCGACGTGATGGGCGACGGGCAGGGGGTGCTGATCGTCGACGACCTCGTCGACACCGGGCGGACCCTCGAGCTTGTCCGCGCGCTCTACCCCAAGGCGCATTTCGCCACCGTCTACGCCAAGCCCCAGGGCAAGCCGATGGTCGACACCTACGTCACCGAGGTGAGCCAGGACACCTGGATCTTCTTTCCCTGGGACATGGCGCTGCAATACGTGCGGCCCTACCGGGGCGACTGACCGCGCCCCTGCCGGGGCGACTGAAAGCGGCGCGCCCCTGCGGGGCGACTGAACGTGCCCCCCGCGAGCGGCCGGCTGCAGCGCGAGGCTCCCGGCGTTTGACTTCTGCCGCCGGAGCGTCAATGTGCCGATCATGGACGGCGCTCTTCCCTGGATCACCCTCGCAGGCTTTCTCGCGGCCACCTTCGGGGCGGGCGCGACCGGCGCGCTCTTCCAGCCCGGCGCCTGGTACCGGCTGCTCGCCAAGCCCGGCTGGACCCCGCCCGACTGGCTCTTCCCCATCGCCTGGACCGCGCTCTACGTCGCGATGGCCGTCGCCGCATGGCGGGTCGCGCTCGACGGCGGGTCGTGGGCGATGCCGGCACTCGCGCTCTGGTCCTGGCAGATCGTGATGAACGCGCTCTGGTCGCCGGTGTTCTTCGGGCTGAGGCGCATCGGGGCTGCGATGGTCGTGATCGTCTTCCTCTG
>SKOX01000241.1 GCA_007119835.1 Paracoccaceae bacterium | reverse complement strand
TCCGGACGAAGGCTTCGCGGCCGAGCTCGCGGCGGCCTGGCTCGCCCGCCTTCGCCAGCTCGCGCTCGACGACCATCTGGGTGGCGATGCCGGCGTGGTCGAGGCCGGGCTGCCAGAGGACGTCGTCCCCGCGCATCCGGTGCCAGCGGGTCAGGATGTCCATCAGAGTGTGGTTGAACGCGTGGCCCATGTGCAGCGAGCCGGTGACGTTCGGCGGAGGCAGCAGGATGCAGAATGGCTCGGCGCCCGGGCGGGCGTTGGCGCCCATGGCGAAGGCGGACGCGCTCTCCCACAGGGCCGCGATCCGCGGCTCCGCGGCGCGGGCGTCGAAGGTCTTGTCCATGGTCATGGGGCCGCCCCCCTCCGCGGTCGCTCAGATGCGGCCGTGTTCTTAGCGTCGCGGCGGGGGCAGGGAAAGACCCGTGGTCTGGCGGATCAGTTCTCCTCGGCCGGGGCCTGCTCGTCTGGAGCCTGCTCGGCCGGGGCCTGCTCTTCCGGGGTGGCGGGATCGTCTCCGAGGATGTCGCGGGTGATGGTCGGGGCCTCCTCGTCCTCGGCATGGGTCACGCCGGGGCCTGCGGTCTCGCCCGGCTCGGCATCGCCGGGTGCGGCGACGCCGAAGCCCGCAGGCTCGCCGAGCGTGTCGTCCCGCGGCGCGGTGATGCCGAAGAGGAGCCAGCCGAGCGTGCCCGCGACCAGGATGATGATGAGGACGATGCCGATGCGGCGGCCGCGGCCGGGCTTCTCGGACATGCGGCGCGGCGGCTCGTTGGGGTGCGGCGGACGGCGAGGGTCCTCGTTGCGCTTGGGATCTGCCATGGGCTTTCTTCCCTTTCAGGTCAGGGTTTTCTCGCCCTGACAACGGCCGGACCGGCAACACGTTCCGGTGCAGCCGCGCGCGGCGGCGGCCGACGGCGGCCCGGCGGCGCAGGCGCTGGACGGGAGCGGCGGAAAGGCTAAGCTCCGCGCGGCGAGAGGCAGGGCGCGGAATCGGGCGAAGGATCGGGACGATGAGCAAGTTCGGGGTAAGCCAGGCGGTGCTGCGGAAGGAAGACGTGCGGCTTCTGACCGGTGCGGGGCGCTACGTCGACGACGTGCGGCCAGAGGACGCGCTGCACGTGGTGTTCCTCCGCTCGACGGTGCCGCACGGGCGGATCGCGGCGCTCGACACCTCGGAGGCGAAGGCGGCGCCGGGCGTGGTGGCGGTCTACACGGCGGCGGATTTCGCCGGAAAGCTCGTGAACTCGGTGGACTTCGAGGTGGTGAAGAACCGCGACGGCTCGAAGGCGGCGGCGCCGCGGCGGCCGATCCTCGCGGACGAGGCGGTGCGCTACGCCGGCGAGGCGGTGGCCGCGGTGGTGGCCGAGACGCGGGCGCAGGCGACCGACGCGGCGGAGCTGATCGTGTTCGAGACCGAGGACCTGCCCGTGCATGTCGAGACGGCGGTGGGCGGCGAGGCGATCCACGAGGAGGCGCCCCAGAACCTCGCCTACGACTGGGCCTTCGGCGACGAGGCGGCGACGGAGCGGGCATTCGCCGAGGCCGCGCACCGCACGCGGCTCGAGCTCGTCGACAACCGGGTGATCGCGAACTCGATGGAGCCCAGGGGCTGCTTCGCGGAGTGGGACGGGGCGAAGCTGCACGTCGCCTTCTCGGGCCAGGGGGTGTGGGACCTGAAGGACGAGCTCGCCGCGAAGATGGGGCTCGCGCCCGAGGCGGTGCGGGTGACGACGCCGGACGTGGGCGGCGGCTTCGGGGTCAAGGGGTTCAACTATCCCGAATACTTCGTCGCGGCCTTCGCGGCGCGGGAGCTCAAGCGCACGGTGCACTGGATGAGCGGCCGGGGCGAGGCGATGCTCACTGACAACGGCGGGCGCGACAAGCTCACCGTGGCCGAGGCCGCGTTCGACGCGGATCTGAAGCTGACGGCGATGCGGGTGAACTCCGTCTCCAACCTCGGCGCCTACAACAGCTGCTTCGGGCAGTACATGGGCTCGGTGCTGCCGCTGAAGGTGCTGACCGGCGTCTACGACGTTCAGACGGTGTTCTTCGCGACCAGGGGCGTCTTCACCAACACGACGCCGATCGACGCCTATCGCGGCGCCGGGCGGCCGGAGGCGATCTACGTCATGGAGCGGCTGATGGACTGGTCGGCGCGCGAACTCGGCGTCGATCCGGTGGAACTGAGGCGCCGCAACTTCATCGCTCCGGAGCAATTCCCCTACCGCACGGCCTCTGGCGAGCTCTACGACGTCGGCGACTTCGGCCGGGTGCTCGACGCGGCGCTCGAGCGGGCGGACGCGGCGGGCTTCGCCGCGCGCCACGCCGAGAGCGCGAGGGCGGGAAAGCTGCGCGGGCTCGGGCTCTGCT
Organism: Paracoccaceae bacterium; assembly: GCA_007119835.1. Classification (GTDB taxonomy): domain Bacteria; phylum Pseudomonadota; class Alphaproteobacteria; order Rhodobacterales; family Rhodobacteraceae; genus Amaricoccus. Next base: position 1,868 of record SKOX01000241.1, on the reverse strand, counting down.
ACTACATCGAATCGATCCTCGGGGCCTCGAACGAGGCAGCGAAGATCGCCTTCGCCGAGGACGGCATGGTCGAGGTCTATGTCGGCACCCAGTCGAACGGCCAGGGCCACGAGACCGTCTTCCCGCAGTTCCTGCACGCCCGCGCCGGGATCCCGTTCGACCGCATCCGCTTCGTGCAGGGCGACACCGACCTGATCCCGACGGGCGGCGGAACGGGGGGCTCGCGGTCGGTGACGCTGCAGGGCAACGCGATCAACAAGGCCGCCGACGAGATGATCGCGAAGTTCCGGCCCCTCGCCGAGGAGGAGCTCGAGGTCGCCGCGGCCGATCTCGTCTTCGAGGACGGCGCCTTCCGGGTGGTGGGCACCGACCGGGCCGTGGGCGTCGTCGAGCTCGCCGAGACGGCGCGGGCGCGGGGCATGACGGATCTGCTCGTGACGGCGACCGAATACACCGTGCCGGGGCGGTCCTATCCGAACGGCGCGCATCTCGCCGAGGTGGAGGTCGATCCCGAGACCGGCGGCGTCGCGGTGGTGCGCTATACGGTGGTCGACGATTTCGGCTTCCTGGTGAACCCGATGCTGGCCGAGGGCCAGGTGCATGGCGGCGTCGCCCAGGGCATCGGGCAGGCGGTGCAGGAGCACGCGGTCTATTCGCCCGACGGGCAGCTGATGACCGGCTCGTTCATGGACTACTCGATGCCGCGGGCGGCCGACGTGCCGATGATGGCCTTCTCGACCGAGCTCGTGCCCTCGACGGCGAACGAGATCGGCATGAAGGGCTGCGGCGAGGCCGGCACGGTCGGCGCGCTTGCAGCCGTCACCAATGCCGCCCTCGACGCGGTGTGGCAGGCGGGCGTGCGCCATGTCGACATGCCGCTGACGCCGCAGCGGGTCTGGGGCTGGCTCAACGCGGCGCGGCTGGCGGCGGAATAGCCGCGCGGGCCGCGGACGCGGCGGGCGTCCCGGGCGGGCGTCCGTCACCTGCATCCTGCGTGCGCAGGTTTCGGGCAGGCTGACCACCGCGGCGGCGCATTGCCGGGCGGCTCGGCCTCGACCGGCGGGATTTCTTGACGGGCGTCCGGCATCGGTAACCTTCGATTAACCACGACGGTGGCAGCGTAGCGGCGGCTCCGGGGAGCCGGGGCCATACCGCTTCGAGATGGAGGAGCCGTGTCCGTCCTGCCCCGCCCCGTCCGCACCGCCGCCGCGCTTCTCCTCGCCGGCGCCCTGCTCGCCCCGCCCGGTCCCGCCGCTGCCGAAGCCGCCGAGGAGGACGCCGCGCTGGCGCAGCTCTGCGGCTACTTGCGCAGCCAGGCCCGCGGCCAGGGCATCGACCATTACACCACCGAGGCGCTCTGGGCCTGCGAGGCGCTCGCGGCGCGGCGCGCCGCGGGCATGCCGCTCAGCGACCGGATGCTCGCCGTGGCCTTCGCGCTCGAGCAGTTCCGCGAGGCGATGGCCGAGGAGCGCGCTGCCCGCTACCCCCGGACCCGCGGCCCCGGCATATCGACGCGCGTCGCCCGCGAGCGCGCCCGCGCGATCGTCGCGGAGGAAAGCGGCATGCTCGCCGCGCTCGAGGCGGTGCGGACCGGCTTCTGAGGCCGCGTTGCCTCCGGCCCCAGGGCCCGGAACGCTGCGGCAACTCGATGGTTACCCTCCCATGGCAGCCTCGTCGGCACGGGCTGGGCCGGATGGCCCGGGACGCCCGCGAGGCGCAGGAGGCCCCGCGATGACCGCCGCACCGCTCCGCCCCGCCCTGCTCGCAGCCGCGCTGCTCGCGGCCGGCAGCGTCAGCGCCGGCGATGCCGGCGGCGCGCCGATCGAGGGCCAGGCGTCGGACCCATGCAGCTTCTACCGGCTCGAGGC
>SKOX01000470.1 GCA_007119835.1 Paracoccaceae bacterium | reverse complement strand
TTGCCGCTGCCGTGGCGGCCCGGAGGGCCGCGCTCGCCGACGCAGCCCTCGAGGAGCGGCTGAAGACCGAGTGGCTCGACGTCACCCTGCCGCCGCGCCCGCGGCAGGCGGGCACGATCCACCCCGTCTCCCAGGTGATGGACGAGCTCACCGCGATCTTCGCCGACATGGGCTTCTCGGTGGCCGAGGGGCCCGAGGTCGAGAGCGACTGGTACAATTTCGACGCGCTCAACATCCCGCCCGAGCATCCGGCGCGGGCAATGATGGACACCTTCTACATGGCCCGCGGCGAGGGCGACAACCGCCCGCCCCACGTCCTGCGAACCCACACGAGCCCGGTGCAGATCCGGCACATGGAGACCTACGGCGCCCCCTGCCGCGTCATCGCCCCGGGCCGGGTCTACCGCGCCGACTACGACCAGACCCACACACCGATGTTCCACCAGGTCGAGGGCCTCGCCATCGACCGCGACATCACCATGGCGAACCTGAAATGGGTGCTCGAGGAATTCTGCCGCGCCTTCTTCGAGGTCGACACCGTCGAGCTGAAGTTCCGCGCCTCGCACTTCCCCTTCACCGAGCCCTCGGCCGAGGTCGACATCCGCTGCTCCTGGGCTGGCGGCCAGCTCAAGATCGGCGAGGGCGACGACTGGCTCGAGATCCTCGGTTCCGGCATGGTCCACCCCAAGGTGCTCCAGGCCGCCGGCGTCGATCCCGAGGCCTGGCAGGGCTTCGCCTTCGGCATGGGCATCGACCGGATCGCCATGCTGAAATACGGCATCCCCGACCTGCGCGCCTTCTTCGAGAGCGACCTGCGCTGGCTCAGGCACTACGGCTTCGCCGCGCTCGACCTGCCGAGCCTGCCAAGGGGCCTCAGCGCGTGACAGCAGGCGCCGGCATCTAGTCCGGACGCGAGCGCCTGCTCCCGGCCCGCGCCCCGCGCCCGCGACGACTGCCCCTATGCGATGCCGCTCCGGCTTGGTAGATATGGCAGGTCGCCCGCAGCGGCGGATCGCTCGGAGGGCCGTCATTGGCAGACTCATCGGTTGCTGCCACCGATCGCCAGGCGTCGCCCGCGGAGGCCGGCACCGGGCTTCACGGGCTTGCGGAGATCGCCGAGGCGGTCGATCACATGATCTGGTCGACCCCGCCGAACGGGGTCCGCGACTACTTCAACACCCGCTGGTACGAGTTCACCGGGACGGCGAGGGCTGAGGCCGAGCCCCGGTCCTGGGCCGAGGCGCTGCATCCGGAGGACCGTGGGCGCGTCCTCGCGGACTGGGCGCGGGCGCTAAACGCGGGCGTGCCGCACCATGTCGAGTACCGCCTCCGCCACAATTCGGGCGCCTACCGCTGGGTCATGGAGCGGGCGCGGGCGGTTCGCGACGAGGCCGGCCGCATCCGGCGCTGGTACGGCACCTGCACCGACGTGCACGACCTCAAGGAGGTCGAGGCCCGCCACCGCTTCCTGTTCGAGCTCGGCGAGGCGCTGCGCCGGCTGCAGGCGGCTTCCGAGATCCAGGCGACGGCGAGCGCGGTCCTCCGCGAATGGCTCGGCGCCTCCCGCGTCCGCTATATCGAGCGGGTCGGCGACGGCGAGTTCGCGCTCGCGGCCCATGCCGCCGACGACGCCGCCGGCCCCGGTCCCGCCCGCTACCACATTCGCGAATACGGCGAACACCTGGCGGACGAGCTCACCTCCGGCCGGCTCTGCTGGCGCGACAGCACCTCGGCCGCGTCCGATGCGAGCTCCGCGAACAAGGCCGCCGCGGCCGCCGTCGGCGTCGGCGCCTGGGCCGCCGCGCCGCTCGTCAAGGAAGGCGTTCTGGTCGCCATGCTGGTCGTCCACCATCGCGACGCCCATCGCTGGACGCCTCACGAACTCGCCCTCGTCGAGGAGACGGCGGAGCGGACCTGGGCCGCCGCGGAACGCGCACGCGCCGAGGCCGCCCTCCGGGCGAGCGAGGCGCGCTTCCGCACGCTCGCCGACAGCATCCCGCAGCTCGCCTGGATGACCCACGCCGACGGCTGGATCTTCTGGTACAACCGGCGCTGGTTCGACTACACCGGCACCACGCTCGAGGAGATGCAGGGCTGGGGCTGGACGAAGATCCACCATCCCGATCACGTCGATCGGGTGGCGGACGGGATCCGGCGGTCCTTCGAGAGCGGCGAGCCGTGGGAGGACACCTTCCCGCTGCGCGGCAAGGACGGCCGGTTCCGCTGGTTCCTCTCCCGTGCCCGGCCGATCCGGGACGACACCGGGCGGATCGTCCGCTGGTTCGGCACGAACACCGACGTCACCGACAGCCTCGAGAAGGAAAAGGCGCTGCGCGAGGCGTCGGAGCGGGTCGAGCTGTCGCTGGACGCGGGCGCGATCCTCGGCACGTGGGTCTGGTCGCTTCCCGACGATCGCCTGACCACCGACGAGCGGTTCGCCGCCTTCCTCGGCCTCGACCCCGAGCGGTGCCGCGCGGGCTTCCCCCAGCGCGAGGTCATGGCCGCGATCCTGCCGGAGGATGAGCCGCAGGTCAGGGCAGCCGTCGAAGCCGTCCTGGAAAGCGGCGGCAGCTTCTCGGCCGAGTACCGGGTGCGGCTGCCGGACGGCACCCTGCGATGGGTCGAGGCGAACGGCCGCTGCGAGCTCGACGCCGAGGGGCGGGCCGTCCGCTTCCCGGGCGTGCTCCTCGACATTCACGCCAGGAAGCAGGCCGAGGCCCGCCTTCGCGACAGCGAGCGGGAGGCGCGCGAGGCACAGCGGCTGCTGGAGACCGTGCTCGAGGCGGTTCCCGCGCCGATCTACGTCAAGGACGCCGAGGGACGCATGCTGATCGCGAACCAGCAGGTGATGCTGGCCTTCGGCAAGTCCTGGGACGATGTCCGCGGGCGGACGGATCTGGAGTGTCTCGACGACCCGGGGCAGGCCGAGCAGCTCATCGCGAACGACCGCCGCGTCATGGAGACCCGCGCCAGCCTCGAGGTCGAGGAGGTGGTGGGCTACGACGAGCAGGGACGGCCGAGGACATGGCTCTCGCGGAAGAGCCCCTTCTTCGACGAGAGCGGCCGGGCAATCGGCCTCGTCGGCGCCTCGATCGACGTGAGCGCCCGCAAGCGCGCCGAGGATGCCCGCCGGCTCCTGGTCCGCGAGCTGGATCACCGGGTCAAGAACCTGCTCGCCATCATCGCCGGCATGGTCAACATGAGCGCCCGGAGCGCGACATGCCCGCGCGCCATGGCGGCCGGCCTGTCGGGCCGGATCACGGCGCTCGCGCGGGCGCATTCCCTGATCCGCGGCTCGATCACCGGCGAGACGCCGACCGAGGGGGCGAGCCTCAGCCGCATCGCCGAGGAGGTGCTGCAGCCCTACCGGCAGGCCGACGAGGCGCGGATCCGCGTCAGCGGACCGCACGTCCCGCTCGGGCCGTCGGCCGCGACGAGCCTTGCCCTGGTGCTGCACGAATTCGCGACGAACGCCGCCAAGCATGGTGCCCTGTCGGTGGCCGGGGGCAGGCTGGAGGTGAGCTGGAGCGCGGGCGAGGAGGACCTGACGCTCGCTTGGTCCGAGGAGGACGGGCCGCCGGTGGCGGGACCGCCGGCGCGAAGCGGCTTCGGCGCGCGCCTGGCGCGCCTGAGTGTCGAGGGGCAGCTCGGCGGCGCGCTCTCGGAGGAATGGCGCCCGGCGGGCCTCAGGATCGGCGTGACGATCGCGCGCAGCGCGCTCGCCGCCTGATCGCCCGGGGGCGGAAGAGGCCAGCCATGACGCTTCGCGACAAGCGGATCCTGATCGTTGAGGATGAGCCCTTCATCGCCCTCGATCTGGCTTGTGCCGTGGAAGACGCAGGTGGCGAGCCGGTTGGTCCGGCGACATCGGTTCGCCGGGCCTTGGCCCTTGTGGGCGACGGCGGGATCGACGGGGCCATTCTCGACGTCGATCTGGTCGATGGCCACTCGGTTCCGGTCCTGGAGGTCCTCGCGGCGCGCGGCGTTCCGGTGGTGATCCATACCGGCATCGGCCTGCCGGAAGCCGCCCGCGACCGGTTTCCGGCGGTGCCGGTGCATGTGAAGCCGACGCCGGCCCTGACGCTTGTCGCCGCGCTCGCACAGCTGCTGGCCGTGTCCTCCGGCACCTGACAGCGCAGGGGAATCGCTTGAAGCTCATGGGTGAGACTGGGTGAGGGTTTGCAGGAGGTAGTCCTCGTCCCATCCGAGTGTCTTGCGACGGACCTTGAGGCTCGCCTTGTCGGGAACGGTGCG
>SKOX01000003.1 GCA_007119835.1 Paracoccaceae bacterium | reverse complement strand
CCAACGAACCCCTCGCCACCATCCGCCATCACAGCCTCCTTCCAAACCACCGGAAGGAGGCGCGCTGCTACGCGGCCAAGCCGGAACCCGCGAAATCAATGGGGCGGAGACGGCGCTTACGTCCTACCTTCTCGACTGTCAACTATATGTACCATATTTCTCTCGCCCGGTTTCCGCTTGTGCACGCATCCAAGGCGAGACGAACAAAACCGCTAATGCGGCGGAAGCGCACTTAAGGGCGCCCTTACTTGCCTGGAGTTGAAGGAAGCCCCTTCGCAGGCTGGTCTGCAATCGAACGCGATCTCGTGTTCGTGGGCGAAAATCGTTACGGTGATTGACCAGTTGCCGCTGCGCGGAAAGTCATGCCGCAGTGTCTGAGGTCAGCGCCTCTGCCGCCTCGATTACGGGCATCCATTAGCCAGGTCGTCTGGTGCGTCGTTCGGAGCCTGGCCATAGCTCATTCGGCGCATCTGCTCAATTACGCGCTCCATTTCATCGTCGGGTAGCACAGGCGGCTCTCCCAAAGCTAACGACTTAAGGTAGATACGCGCCAGCGTCTCGACTTCGACGGCCAGCCAGAGCGCCGATGCCATGTCGGCTCCGAGGGCGATCTGTCCATGCTGGCCAAGGAGGCAGGCCTTGCGATCCTCAAGCGCCGCAAGTGCCAGATCCGAGAGCGCCTGAGTGCCGAAGGTGGCGTAGGGCGCGCAACGGATGTTCTTACCTCCGGCAACGGCGGTCATGTAGTGAAAACTCGTGATTTCCTGATATTGGCAGGCCAGCGCCGTGGCGTGCACCGAATGACAGTGCAGAACCGCGGAAATGTCGGTCCTTATGTGCAGGATGTCGCGGTGCATCCGCCATTCCGACGACGGCCGGCGCCCCTCATAGCTTCCGTCAAAGCTCATGCTCACGATTTGCTCTGGCTGCATGCTCTCGTAAGGAAGCGAGGATGGCGTGATCAGGAAACGGTCGCCGTGGCGGACGGATAGGTTTCCCGAGGTGCCTTGGTTTATCCCGAGGGAGGTCATCTTTCGGCAGATCGCGATCATTTCGCAACGGAGGGACATCTCATCGGGCATCGCGCTTCCTCTTCAGTCAACTCGACTACCGGTCTGACAACGCCGCCGACGCACGGCGCAGGATGTCGATGTAGCCTTCGGGCGCCCAGGCTGAACGGCCTATGAAGAGGCCGTCGATATGCGGGCAGGCAACGAGGTCGGCGGCGTTGTCGGGATCTACGCTACCGCCGTAGAGGCAGGGCATGCGTCTGCCGAACGCCGTCTCTATGGCGGCTTGGATCGCGGCGTGGCGGCGGTCGGCGTAGTCGGGGGTGGCGGGCGTTCCTCCGGCGCCGATCGCCCAGACAGGCTCATAGGCGACGAGAACTGAAGCGTTGCGGCCGGCTCCGCCAAGGTGCGAGAGGGCAGCAGTGATCTGGGCCGCGAGCACAGCGTCCGCGCGGCCGGCGTCGCGATCCGCGCGGGTCTCTCCAACGCAAATCAACGGGATGAGACCGTGGCGGACGGCGGCAGCTGTCTTGAGAGCGACGGTGTGGTCGGACTCTGCGAAGTGGGTGCGGCGTTCGGAGTGGCCGAGTTCGACGAGGTCGAGGTGGCAGTCGGTAAGCATCCGGGGGGAGATCTCGCCGGTCCAGGCGCCGGCATCCTCCCAGTGCATGTTCTGGGCGCCGACCTTGACGCTGGTGTCGCGAAGGCGGGCCTTGACCTCCCGCACGGCCGTAAAGGGTGGGATGACAAAGCGTTGGATGCGCGGGTCGCGGTTGGCCTCGTCGGCGGCGAGGGCGTCGGCGAATGCCAGTGCCTCGCTCAGGGTCTTGTTCATCTTCCAGCTGGTGCCGACCCAGAGGATGGATGATCCGGTCATTGCCGCCCTCCGCGGGGATGCAGCTTTGATGCATATTGGATGCAGATTTCATGCATACTGCTGGCCTCCTCGGGACCGCGGCTCAGAGCGCGAGCGTGTCGGCGCCGGTTTCGAGATGCGGCGCCCAGAAGGCGACGGACGCGGCGATGGCGGGGATCACCTCCCGGTCGTGCGGCTCACGCTCCTTGAAGGAAAGTTCGAGGCAGATTTCGTTGTCGCGGCCGCCGCCCTCGCGGACCGCGGCGAGCAGAGCGGCGGGCTGGATGCGGCCGCCCTCGTTGTACTCGGGTGTAAAGGGACGGTGACCGCCCTTGTCCATCGAGCTCTGCTTGATGTGGATGATCGGGGACTTGCGCGGGACGGCGCGGGCCCAGGCATAGGGGTTGGTGTCGGCGGGGTCGGGCGAGGTCACGTCGCCGTGGTCGATGTCGGCCATCATCCACATCGGCAGCGGCAGCCGGGCCGCCTCGATGCGCTCCTGAAGGGCGAGGCAGTCGGCAATGGTGTGGCCGAATTCGCGGCCTACGGACATCGGCTCCCAGAAAACGTAGTCGAGGCCGGCGGCTCGGGCGTGATCGGCGACCTCGCCCCAGCAGTCGATGGCAGCATCGACCAACGCCTCGCGATGGGCGAGGTCGTCGTAGTCGCGATAGGTGAGGATGGCGAACTGGGTGCCGACAGAGCGGGCGCCGAGCTCCCCCACGATGTCGGCGAAGGTGCGGAGCCAGTCGACATAGTAGCGGCGCACTTCGCCGTCGGGATGGCCGAAATGGTTGAGGCGGCCGTAAGGGCCAGTCATGCCGGAGGTTACACGAACGCCGGTGCGGGCGAGCGCCGCGGCCATCTCACGCGTGAGGCGGCGGACGAGGGGGGCGGGCCAGCTTGGGTTGATGAACTCGTGGGTGAGCTGGAGGTCGCGGATGCGCAGGTCGTGCGCCACCGTCTCGACCAGATCGTCGGGCTCGGCAAAGCGGTTCACCAGCGGGTTGGTGTTGAGCGAGAGGGTGAAGCCCATGGGTCAGCCTCCGTCCGTGAAGTCGAAGCGGGGGAGCAGAAAGTCGGCCTCCGCGCCCTCGGCGCGGCAGTGGGCGAGGAGAGCGTCCGGAGTGAGGTCGGCGTGGATCCCCGTCTGCACCAGGGCGGTGGCGAGGCCGACGGCGCGGCCGCCGCGAACGTCGTGCGCCGGGCTGTCGCCAATGCAGACGACGCGCGCCGGGTCGGGGTGGCCGAGATGCTCGAGAGCGGCGTCGTAGATTGGGCGGTGGGGCTTGCCGACGAAGGTGACGGGGCCGCCAAGCTCGGCGTAGAGCGCGGCGATGCGACCCGCGCCGAAGCGGGGACCAGCAGGGGTGAGCATCGTCATGTCGGGGTTGGTGCAAAGGCAGGGGATGCCGCGGTTGGCGGCGGGCGCGAGGAGGGTGGCGTAGTCCTCGAGCGTCAGGGCGTCGCCGCGGCTGCCGGCGAGGAGGACGAGGTCGGCCTCGGCGGCGCCGGCGACGGGGCGGAGGGCGAGGCCTTCGACGGGCGAGCGATCGTCTTCGCGCGCGAGCAGGAGCGTGCGGGCGTCCCTCGGGATGCCGGGGAGGCGGCCGGCGTGGAGGAGGCGCCAGGCGACCTCGCCCGAGGACATGACGGTCAGGAAGCTCGCGTGGCCAAAGCCGAAGCGGGCGAGGCGGGCGGCGTTCGGCTCGGCGCGCTTGCCGGAGTTCGAAAGGATCACGATGCGCCTGCCTGCGGCCGCGAGGCGGGAGAGCGCCCTGGGTGCGAAGGGGTATGCGGCGGTGCCGTCGAGCAGCACGCCGAACTGGTCGACGAGGAAGACTTCGAAGCGGGCGGCGAGCGCCTCGAGGCCGGGGAGGGGCTCGGTCATCGGCCGGCCACTCCGTGGCGGGCGAGGAGTGCGGTGCCGTAGGCGGCCTGATCGGAGAGCGCGGGCCGGAATGGCACGCCCAGGCGGCGCTGTCGCAGGCGGGTCCAAACCGGGTTGCCGGCGCCGCCGCCGACGCTGCGCAGGGTGCGGAGCCGCGGTGCTCCGAGCTCGGCGAGGCGGCGGTAGCCAAGCGCCTCAACGGCGGCGATACCTTCGAAGAGCCCGTGGAGGAAAGCGGCGTCGTCGACGGGGCGCGGCGCGATGCGGGGTTGCAGAGCCGGGTCGGCGACGGGAAAGCGCTCGCCAGCGCGGGGAAGGGGGTAGTAGTCGAGGCCGCTGTCGCTCTCGGCGTCGATCCGGCGCGAGAGCGCGCCGATGGCGGCGGCGTCGAAGTGGGCGAGCAGGGCGGCGCCGCCGGTGTTCGATGCGCCGCCGGCGAGCCAACGGCCGAGCAGCCTGTGGCTGTAGACGCCGCTCTCCGGCGCGAAGATCGGGCGGTCGGAGAGGAT
>SKOX01000334.1 GCA_007119835.1 Paracoccaceae bacterium | reverse complement strand
ATGGCGTCACCGCCGCCCGTCCCGCGGCGCCGGCCGGGACCGCAAGGGCCGATGTCCGACGCGGCCCTGGTCGAGGCGATCCGGCAGGTGCTCGAAGACAGCCCCTTTCATGGCGAGGGCTGCCGAAGGTGCCATCCGCGGAGTCGATCCGCCTTGACGAAGATGGGATGATCGAGGGGCTGTTCTGATGGCCGACATTATCGACGGCAAGGCCTGCGCCGCCCGCATCCGCGGCGAGGTCGGCGCGCGCGTGGCGCGGCTGAAGGACACGAACGGGCTCACACCCGGCCTTGCGGTTGTGCTGGTCGGCGAGGACCCGGCGAGCCAGGTCTACGTCCGCAACAAGGGGCGTCAGACCGCCGAGGCGGGGATGCATTCGCAGGAGCACCGGCTCGCGGCCACTGTCTCGGAGGCCGAGCTGCTGGGGCTCATCGAGCGGCTGAACGCGGATCAGAAGGTGCACGGGATCCTGGTGCAGCTTCCGCTGCCGAGGCATCTCGACGACGATCTTGTCATCAACGCGCTCGATCCCGCCAAGGACGTCGACGGCTTTCACGTTTCGAACGTCGGGCGGTTGGCGACCGGGCAGAAGGCGATGGTGCCCTGCACGCCGCTCGGCTGCCTGATGCTCCTGCGCAACCGCCTCGGCTCGCTCGCTGGGCGGATGCGGTTGTGATCGGGCGCTCGAACATCGTCGGCAAGCCGATCGCCCAGCTGCTCCTGCGCGACAGCGCGACGGTCACGGTCGCCCACTCGCGCACGCGGGATCTGCCCGCACTCTGCCGCCGCGCCGACGTTCTGGTGGCTGCGGTGGGTCGCCCGGAGATGGTAACGGGGGACTACGTCAAGCCGGGCGCGGTCGTGATCGACGTCGGCATCAACAGGGTCGAGCCAGAGGGAAAGACGCGCCTCGTCGGCGACGTGCAGTTCGCAAGCGCGGCCGCAGTCGCCGGCGCGATCACGCCGGTACCGGGCGGCGTGGGGCCGATGACGATCGCCTGTCTTCTCGCCAATACTCTGACCGCCTGCTGCCGCGCCAACGGCCTGCCCGAGCCCGAGGGGCTGACGGCCTGAGGGGCTGCCGGTCGGGCGAGTACCTTGGCGGAGTCCGCGCCCGCCGGAGCGCCGCGGGGGCGGGCAGAGCGACGGCGCCGCGGCGGGCACCTGTTCATGATCGGAGCCGCGGGAGGATAATGGTATAGGCCAATTTTGTATGTCCGAGGCAGCGCGGTAGATTTTGGGCCAGAGTCGGTTTAGGTTGGGCCGACCTGCTGCAGGGAGGAAGAATCATGTCCAAAAGGATCGCCATCATCGGTGCCGGGCCATCGGGGCTCGCGCAGCTTCGGGCCTTCCAGTCGGCGGCGCAGAAGGGCGAGGAGATCCCGGAGATCATCTGCTACGAGAAGCAGGAGAACTGGGGCGGCCTGTGGAACTATACATGGCGGACCGGGACGGACGAGTACGGCGAGCCAGTGCACAACTCGATGTACCGCTACCTCTGGTCGAACGGGCCGAAGGAGGGTCTGGAGTTCGCCGATTACACCTTCGAGGAGCATTTCGGCCGGCAGATCGCATCATACCCGCCGCGCGCCGTGCTGTTCGACTACATCGAGGGGCGGGTCAAGAAGGCCGGCATCCGCGACCTGATCCGCTTTCGCACGCCCGTCCGGCGGGTGGAATATCTGGCCGACCAGGAGAAGTTCAGGGTCGTCGCGACCGACCTCAAGGCCGACCGCGACAGCGAGGAACTCTACGACCACGTCATCTGCGCATCGGGGCATTTCTCGACGCCGCGGGTGCCGGAGTTTCCCGGTTTTCAGGACTTCCCGGGACGGATCCTGCATGCGCACGATTTTCGCGACGCGCTCGAGTTCAAGGACATGGACATCCTGATCATCGGCACGAGCTACTCGGCCGAGGATATCGGCTCGCAGTGCTGGAAGTACGGCTGCCGATCGGTGACCGTCAGCCACCGCACTCAGCCGATGGGCTTCGCCTGGCCCGACAACTGGCGCGAGGTGCCGCTGCTCCAGAAGGTCGAGGGCAACCTCGCGATCTTCAAGGACGGCTCGACGGCCAAGGTCGACGCGATCATTCTCTGCTGTGGTTATCTCCACCACTTCCCGTTCATGGAGGACTCCCTGCGGCTGCGCACCGCGAACCGGCTGGCAACCGCCGACCTCTACAAGGGCGTCGTGTGGGTGAAGAACCCGCGGCTCTTCTACCTCGGCATGCAGGACCAGTGGTACACCTTCAACATGTTTGACGCACAGGCGTGGTACGTCCGCGACATCATCATGGACCGGATCGCGCTGCCCGACCGTGCGGCCATGGATGCCGACGTCGCCGAGCGGGTTGCGCGGGAGGACGCACTCGAGGACGATTATGCCCCGATCCGCTACCAGGGCGACTACGTGCGCGAGCTCATCGCCGAGACCGACTATCCGAGCTTCGACGTCGATGCTGCGAACGAGGCCTTCTTCCAGTGGAAGAAGCACAAGAAGGCGAGCATCATGGGCTTCCGCGATAACGCTTACGTTTCCCCGATGACCGGCACGCTGGCGCCCAAGCACCACACGCCGTGGGTCGAGGCGATGGACGACTCGCTCGAGAGCTACCTGCAGACCCCACCCTGCGCTGCGGAATAGCGGCGCAGGCGGCCTCAGCCGGCGGCGGCGCGGCGATCGCGTTCGGCCGCGGCGTTCTCTCGCGGATCGACGGCGTGGCGATACCAGCGATCGGCAAGGCTCAGGAACCAGGGCCGGCCGGTCGGGTGGAAGGCCCGCGTGGCGAGGGTGGTGCGCGCATAGGCGGTGCGGCCGCGGGCGTCGCCGAGCGCCTGCCAGGCCGCCTTCATGCCGAGATAGGGCGCGAGCGCCGTGCCCGAGCCGGAATAGCCGAGCGCGTAGTGGATGCCCTCGTGCGCGCCCACGTGGGGCAGATGGCCGAAGCTGTAGCCGGTGAAGCCCGACCAGCTGTGGCTGAGGCGCACGTCCGCAAGGCTCGGCCAGACCTCGGTCATCGTGGCGTGCAGCCGCCGGGCGGCGGCCTCGGCCGCGATCGGCACCATCGCGGCACGTCCGCCGAACAGGATGCGGCGGCCGTCGGGCGAGAGCCGGTAATAGGAGTGGCGGGCACGGGTCTCGACCATCATCCGGCCGCCGGGGGCAAGCGCGCGCAGGCGGTCAGGATCGAGCGGCTCGGTCGCGATGACGTAGGACGGCAGCGGGAATACGCGGCGGCGCGCCCAGCCGAACGGCCCCTGCGTGTAGCCGTTCGTCGCGAGGATCACGCTCTCGGCCATTATCCGATGTCGGCCGGCAGTGGCGACGTAGCCGCTGGTGCGCCGCTCCAGCGCGGTGACCGGACTGTCGCCGACCACCGGCACGCCGCGGCGGAGGACGGCGCGGAGCAGGCCGTCGTGGAACCTGCCCGGGTCGAGCGCGGCGTGGTCCGGGAAGCGGATTGCGCCGAAATAGCGGTCCGTCGCGATCTCGGCGCCAAGATCGGCCCGCTCGACGATCTCCATCGTGATGGGGGCGATGGCGGTGACGGCGGCGACGAGGCGCTTCTGAGCCTCGAAATGGTCGCGGGTCCAGGCGAGCTGGATGCGGCCGGTCACCCGGAAGTCGCAGTCGATCCCCTCACGCTCGATAAGTCCGCGGGTGAAGGCGAAGGCTTCTGACGCCTCGGCGTAGATGCCCGCGGCGACGCCACGGCCGAAGCGGTCGGCGACGGTCTCGAACGGCAGGCGGGGATGGGCGCCAAACATGCCGCCGTTGCGGCTCGAGGCCCCGGCGCCGGGGCGTCCGGCGTCGACGACGACCACCGAGGCGCCGGCGTCGGCGGCGGTCAGCGCCGCCGAGAGGCCGGTATAGCCCGCGCCGATCACGAGCAGGTCGGCGCGCTCGGGGAGCGACTCGGGGAGCGCCTGCTCGGGCCGAGCGGCGTCCCACCAGTAGGGGCGACCGGGCGCCGCCCCGGCGACGAAGAGGCTCACGCGTAGTTGCCCTTCACCCGCTCCTTCTTCGGGTCGAAGTGGGGGAAGGTCGTGACGGTCGCCTTGAGCCGCTTCTGCAGGCCGTCGAGCTGGCCGACCTCCACCGCCGTGCCCGGCTCGGCATGGGGCACGTCGAGGCGGGCGAGTGCGATGACGCGCCCGAGGATGGGCGACTTGACGGCGGAGGTGACCTCACCGACCTGCGCACGTCCGATGCGGATGCAGTCGCCGGTCACCGGCACGACGCCGCCCTCGATGTCCAGACCTACGAGCCGGCGCTGCGGATGCGCCTTTCGCTCCTCGAGGGCGGCACGGCCGATGAAGTCATCGTTCTTGGACTTGAGCGGCACCGCAAAGCCGATGCCGGCCTCGAACGGGTCGGTGCGGTCGGAGAACTCGTAGCCCGCGAAGATCAGCCCCGCCTCGATCCGCAGCATGTCGAGGGCGGAGAGGCCGAGGGGCGCGAGCCCGTTGGGCGCACCCGCGGCCCAGATCGCGTCGAAGACCTCGCCCGCGTCCTTGGGATGGCAGAAGACTTCGTAGCCGAGCTCGCCCGAATAGCCGGTCCGGCTGACGACGACCGCCGGCCCGTGGAAGCCGCCGATCCGGCCGATCGCGAAGTGGAACCAGCCGAGTTCGGCGATGGTGGGCTGGGTGTCGGGCGTCCAGACCACCGCGGCGAGGATCTCGCGCGAGCGCGGGCCCTGGACCGCGACGTTGCAGAGCTGGTCGGTCGAGGCGCGGACCCAGGCGTTCAGCCCGTGGCTCGACGCCTGCTCGCGCAGCCAGGCGCCGGAGGCATCGGTGCCGCCGATCCAGCGGAAGTTGTTCTCGCCGAGGCGGAACACCGTCCCGTCGTCGATCATGCCGCCGTGCTCGTAGCACATGGCGGTATAGACCACCTGACCGGTCGAAAGCTTCTTCATGTCGCGCGTGACGCAGAGCTGCATCAGCGCCTCGGCGTCCGGGCCGGTCACCTCGACCTTGCGGAGCGGCGAGAGGTCCATGATCGCGGCCTTCTCGCGGCAGGCCCAGTATTCCGCGATCGGTCCGAGGCCGGTGAACTGCTTCGGCAGCCAGTAGCCGTTATACTCGGTGAAGTCGCGGGTGAGCCGCGCGAAGCGGTCGTGGAAGCCGGTCTGCCTGGTGTGCTGCACGTCACCCTCCGGGGTCCTGCGCCAGCCGATGGAGCGGGGGAATGTCTCGGCCGCGCCGTAGGTGCGGACCTGGATGTCGGTCGGGTTCCAGCCGTTTGCCGGGTCGACGTCGCAGGGGCAGGCGGTCGACACGGCGACGAGGTCGGTGAGCGCGCGCAGGAGCACGTAGTCGCCCGGCCGCGACCACGGGTCGTCCATGCCGATGGCGTTCTGCGCATCCAGCATCGTGTTGAAGAAGAAGTTGATCGCCGGCCACCCACCGCGCGGCCGCACCCGGTAGCGCGCGAGGTCGGCATTGATGTTGTCCGAGCAGTTTACGTGGCCCGGGTAGCCGAGATCCTCGTAGTAGCGCGCCGTGCAGGCGAGCCCGAAGGTGTCGTGCCGGCCGCAGGTGTCCTGGACGATCTCCACGAGCGGCTCGTGATCGACCGAGAAGTACTTCGAGTAGATCCCAGGTGCGGGGTAGAGGGAGCCCATTAGCGAGCGGGTCGTGGTCGGGTCGATTTCCCGCTCGAGCCCGGCGTCGAGTGCGCGCAGCGAGAACGCCTGGAAGTCGGAGCACTCGCGGCCCTGGACGTCGAGGATCTGGATGAATTGGCCGCGGCGGACCTCGTAGGACTTCGCCTCGCCGGGCAGGATGTTGATGTCGGCAAGAGGCTCAGCGAGGGGCGGCGGGGGGGGGTGCCCGCCCTTCTCCGGGCCGGGATTGGCGCGTCGGATGTAGAGGACGACCTCGGTCGGCGCGTCCTGCGCGTCGGGCGCCATTGGCCCGCCCGCCGCGCAGGCGATCAGCAGACCATCCCGCGCGGCATGAGTCGTCACCATGTCGCCGGCGCGCGAGCCGTCGGCGAAGACGCGGGCGGCGTCGGCGCGGGCAAGGTTGAATCCCGCCGCGTCGAGTGCCTTCATGACCGCGCGCCCGGACGCATCGGAGGTCAGCGCGGCCTTCAGCCCGGCGAAGTCCTGCCGACCCCTCAGTCCGATCATCCCGGCGTCCGAGCTGCCGTCGGGCGCGAAGAAGACGAGCTCGACCGGCTGCAGCCCCTCGCGGTCGAGCAGCGTGATCTCGTCGCCCGCCTCGATCCTCACCGCGCGCGAGCCGCCGCCGGGGATCGGGTGGCGCTCGATGCCGTGGGGCAGGATCGGCAGGCCGGGGACGAGGACGCCGCGGCGCTCGTAGGGGGTTTCGAAGACGGGGTGGACGGTCATGGGTCTGCGCTGCTGGCGGGCCAGTCCGGGGTGAAGCCGAGGACCACGGTACCGGCGGCAAGGTCCGGGTTGAAGAGCAGATTGTGCCACCAGGTCGCCTGGTAGAGCGGGTGCTTCGGCTCGAGCCGCCGCACGGCGCAGTCGAGGTCGAAGCGCTGCGAATAGGCCTCGAAGGCAAGCCGGCAGCGGCCCGCTGCGGCGATCCGGTTCGCCCCGGGCGAACCGGGCGGAAAGGTGGCTGTCAGCGTCTCGGAAAACTCGTCGTGCCGCTGGTAGTACATTTCCGACAGCAGCCGCAGGCCCTTTTCCCGTCGCTGCGCCGGATCGTTGGTGGCGCGCACGATGTGCTGGATCTCCGGCGTCCGCGAGTAGGCCCAGCTCTTGTTCAGGACGGTGATGACGTGGCCCATCGGCGCGCCCTCGCCCGGCAGCGTCAGGGCAGGCGTCACGGCCTCGTCGGGCCGGCCGCCCTTCTCGCGCATGGCAATCTGGCGGACGCGGCACTGCCAGCGCAGGAAGCGGTCGCGCAGCGGGTGCGCGGCCCGCTCGTGCTGCACCGCGCTCATGCCGGCACCGCGGCCGGCACGACCCGCACGTCGAACGGCCGGTCGTGGCCGAGGCTCGGGATCCGCGCGCGGGCCTCCGCGACGGCTGCCCGGTCGATCCGGACCGTCACAATGCCCGGCGCCGCGCCGCCGTCGGCGAGCACTCGGCCCCAGGGATCGACGATCAGCGAATGGCCGTAGCTCTCACCGCCGCCCGGCACCGGCCCGATGGCGCAGGGGGCGAGCACGAAGGCGCCGTTCTCGATGGCGCGGGCGCGGTTCAGCACGTGCCAGTGCGCCTCGCCGGTCTTCCTCAGGAAGGCCGCAGCGCTAACGATGATCTCGGCGCCGGCCTGCGCCAGCGCCCGGTGGAGCTGCGGGAAGCGCAGGTCGTAGCAGATCGTCTGGCCGAGGCGGCCGAAGGGCGTGTCGACCACCACAGCCTCCGCGCCGCCGGTGATCCGGCCGCTCTCGCGGTAGACCTCCGTGAGCGAGAGCTGGATGTCGAAGAGATGGATCTTGTCGTAGCTGCTGACGATGCCGCCGCCGGCGTCGATCACGTAGCCGCGGTTCAGCGTCTTGCCCGCACCGTCGCTGACCGCGACTGAGCCGATCGCGAGCCAGACGCCCGCCCCCGCCGCGAAGTCGCGCAAGCCCTCCAGAACCGGATGTTCGGCCTCGGGCGCGGCGGGCGGCGCGACCATGCCGCCCTCCGAGACGAGGCCGCCGCAGTACTCCGGCAGCGCGAGGAGACGCGCCCCCCGCGCCACCGCCTCCCGCGCCTGGTCGAGCGCCACGGAGAGCGCCGAGGCCATGTCGGCTCGGACGGGCGTCTGCAGGCAGGCGACGGCGCTGGTCATGTCAGAACTTCATGTATGCCTTGCGGAGCGAAACCAGCGGGTGCCGGTCCGACATCTGGAACTTTATCAGGAGCTCGCGGGCGATCATGTCGCGGTCCTGCTGGTTGTCGGGCAGCGCGATCGAGTCCGGCACCCGGATCCAGCCGTTGGCGTTGCGGTCGAAGACGGCGGCGTGGCCCTCTTCGTAGCCCATGTGGACGTCCTCGAGCCAGTTGAGGTCGTCCCAGCCCATCACCTCCATGTACTTCCGCAGGAACGGCGTCAGGCGCGCGTAGTCCGGCACCAGGTTGACGTCGTAGCGGTAGCCGATGTGCTGGCCGATCTCGCGCTCGCGCTCGGATTCGAGACCCTGCGCGTCCTTGATGAACTGATCGACGTCCTTGATCTCGGAGCCGCGGTACTGGGTGCCGGCCATGTCAGTCGTCTCCAAGGTGATGGTAGTCGGGAACGCCCACGGTGTAGTCGGTGCCCGCGAGCGGCACGGCGGCCATGGCGGAAGCCTCCATCGTCAGCGCCGCGAGGTCTTCCGGTTCCAGGCTGTGGATGTTGGTCTTGCCGCAGGCCCGAGCGAAGAGCTGCGCCTCGATCGTCAGCGTGTGCAGGAAGTTGTAGACCCGCTCCGCCGCCGCGTCGGGATCGAGCCGCGCCCGGAGCTTCGGGTCCTGCGTCGCGACGCCGACCGGGCAGCGCCCGGTGTGGCAGTGATAGCAGTGGCCCGGTTCGACGCCGATCTCCTCGGGGTAGTTCGACTCCGGGATGTCCTTGTTGCAGTTCAAGGCCATCATCGCGGAATGGCCGATCGCGATCGCGTCGGCGCCGAGCGCCATCGCCTTCGCCACGTCCGCGCCATTGCGGATGCCGCCGGCGTAGATCAGCGTGATCTCGCCCCGCTTGCCGAGGTCGTCGATCGCCCGCCGCGCCTGCCGGATCGCGGCGATGCCCGGCACGCCGGTGTCCTCCGTCGCGAGGTGCGGGCCGGCGCCGGTCGAGCCTTCCATGCCGTCAATGTAGATCGAGTCCGGGTCGCACTTCACCGCCATCCGCACGTCGTCGTAGACCCGGGCGGCGCCGAGCTTCAGCTGGATCGGGATCTGCCAGTCGGTCGCCTCGCGGATCTCGTTGATCTTGAGCGCGAGGTCGTCGGGGCCGAGCCAGTCCGGGTGCCGCGCCGGCGAGCGCTGGTCGATGCCGGCGGGCAGGCTCCGCATCTCGGCGACCTGGTCGGTGACCTTCTGGCCCATCAGGTGCCCGCCCAAGCCCACCTTGCAGCCTTGGCCGATGAAGAACTCGCAGCCGTCGGCCAGCACCAGATGGTGCGGGTTGAAGCCGTAGCGCGACTGGATGCACTGGTAGAACCACTTCGACGAGTAGCGCCGCTCGTCCGGGATCATGCCACCCTCGCCGGAACAGGTGGCGGTGCCGGCCATGGTTGCGCCGCGGGCGAGCGCGGTCTTCGCCTCGTACGAGAGCGCGCCGAAGCTCATGCCGGTGATATAGACCGGGATGTCGAGCTCGATCGGCCGCTTCGCACGCGGGCCGATGACGGTCCTAGTCTCGCACTTCTCACGGTAGCCCTCGATGACGAAGCGGGTCAACGTGCCGGGCAGGAACGTCAGGTCGTCCCAGTGTGGGATCTTCTTGAACAGCGACATGCCCCGCATGCGGTAGCGGCCGAGCTCCGCCTTGATGTGGATGTCGTCGATGACGTGCGGCGGGAAGACGAAGGAGTTACCGAGCCGGTACGGGTCGCGGGCGAGCGGCTTCTTCGTCTTGATGTCTCCATCAGGCATGGTGGTTCCTTCAGAGGATGAGCTTCTTCTCGCTGGGCTCCAGGTTGTCGTAGTTCCAGAGCTGCTTGCCCGCGACGATCTTGGTGAAATGGTCGACGCCCCGCTCGGGCAGGAGGCCGTACTGGATGAGCTTGCGCCTCAGCCACGCCCGATCGAGATCGTTCAGCTCCGCCGGCACCGCGTCGACACCCAGCTCACGGATCTCGCCGCCGACGTAGATCGTGCCGTCGTACATCGAGTCGCCGAGGTTCTTGCCGGCGTTGCCGCAGACGATCATCCGGCCGCGCTGCATCATGAAGCCGGAGAAGGCGCCGGTGTCGCCGCCGACGATGATCGTGCCGCCCTTCATGTCGATGCCCGTGCGCGACCCGACCGAGCCCATGCAGACGAGGTCGCCGCCGCGCAGCGCCGCGCCAAAGGTGGAACCGGCGTTCTTCGCCACGACGATGGTGCCCGACATCATGTTCTCGCCGCAGGACCAGCCGACGCGGCCGTTGATCCGCACGTTCGGTCCGTCGATCAGGCCGGTGGCGAAGTAGCCGAGGCTGCCCTCGACGATCAGGTTGAGCCGGCTCAGGATGCCGACCCCGACCGAATGCTTGCCGCGCGGGTTCTGGATCACGATCGTCCCGAAGCCCTCTGCCATCAGCCGGCGGATCTCCTGGTTGACCTCGGTCGAGGACATCTCGGAGGAGTCGAACTCGGTGCGCTTGTTGAAGTCGACCTCGGGCGCCCAGGGATAGGTGAACCGTTCCTCGGCCTCCGGGTCGAACTCGATGAACATCGAGCGGCCGGTGAGCTGCTCGGTGGTCATGCCGAGCGCGTGGGCGCGCTCCTCCTGCGCCATCTCCCGCAGGCGGGCGTCACTCACACTTGCCATACACGGATCTCCTCATCGTAGGGGTCGTAGGTGTCGATCTCCTGGGGCAGGATGGCTCGGATCGCGACCTCTTCGGATGCGAGCGCGATCAGGTCGTCGCTCTCGTAGAGGACGAGCGGCTTCGCGGCCATCGTGTCCTTGGCCATGCCGAGCTGGTCGCGGGTCGCCACGAGGTAGGTGAACACGCCGTCGATCTCGCCGATCGACTGGCGCAGGCTCTCCTCGAGCGTCATGCCACCCGCGAGGTTGTGCGCGGTGTAGACCGCGAGCAGCTCGCTGTCGCAGTTCGACATGAAGCGGTGCCCCTTCCGCTCCATCTCCCGGCGCATGAGCCAGTAGTTGGTGATCTGCCCGTTATGGACGACCGAGACGTCGTTGTAGGGAAACGCCCAGTAGGGATGCGCCGAGCGGATGTCGACGTCGGACTCCGTCGCCATCCTCGTGTGGCCGATCGCATGCGTCCCCTCGAACTCGTGGAGCTTGTAGGCGTCCGCCACCACGATCGCGTCGCCGAGATCCTTGATGAGCTCGAGATTGTTGCCGAGCGACAGGATCTCCACCCCGTCGACCTCCTCGATCGCCCTGGCGATCGCTTCCTTGTCGCCCTCGTGCCGGAGGACGTAGCGCAGCGCATAGGGCGTTGCGAACTCCTTCGAGTGGATCTGCACGCCGTGCTCCTCGAGGATCCGCTCGACGCGTTCGACGCGCTCCTTTATGCGCTCCTTGATGCCGCGGCCACGGTCGATGTCCTCGTGCTCGGCCACCTTGAGCCGCATCACGTAGTCGCCCGGATGCGGCGGGCCGTAGACCGCGAGGCCGGTCGAGTCCGGCCCCCGGTGCTTCAGCGCCCGCAGCATTCTGGTCATCTCGCCGCCCACGTTCGACATCTTGCCGCGGTGGATGATGCCTGCAATCCCGCACATGCTCTTTACTCTCTCCTCGCGGCTCAGGGCAGGTAGTCGAGGTAGGTCTTCACGTCCCAGTCGGTGGTGGTGTGCATGAACCGCTCCCATTCGTCGGTCTTGTACTCGTGGTAGAGGCGGTACATCTCGCCAGGCATCGCCGCGCGGATCACCTCGTTGGCCTCGAGCGCCTTCAGCGCGTCGCCGAGCGACATCGGCAGCTTCTCGACCTGCTTGCCGGCGTCCATGGCGGCGTAGATGTTGCGCTCCTCGGGCTTGCCACAGTCGATCTTGTTGGTGATGCCGTCGTCCATCGCCTTCAGAAGCCCCGAGGCCATCAGGTAGGCGTTGACCATCGAGTCGACCGAGCGGAACTCGAAGCGACCGGGCGCCGAGACCCTGAGCCCGGTGGTGCGGTTCTGGAAGCCCCAGTCCTTGAACACCGGCGCCCAGAAGCCGGTGTCCCACAGCCGCCGGTACGAGTTCACCGTCGAGCAGCCGATCGCGGTCAGCGCGTCGAGGTTCTTCACGATGCCGCCGATCGCGTAGCGGCCGATCTCGCCAGGCATCTGCGGGTCGTCGCCGTCGGGCATGAAGGTGTTCTCGCCGCCCTTGCGGTAGGTGAACACCTCGTCCATCGCCCGCCGGGTCTCCTGCCCGAGCTTCTTCTGGTGATCCTCGCCGCCGCGCCAGAGCGAGAGGTTGTGGTGGCAGCCGCTCGCCGAGACGCCCATGAACGGCTTGGTCATGAAGCAGGCGATCAGGTTGAACTCGCGCGCGACCTGGGCGCAGATCTGGCGGTAGGTGGTCAGCCGGTCGGCGTTCCTGAGGCAGTCGTCGTAGGTGAAGTTGATCTCGAGCTGGCCCGGCGCGTCCTCGTGGTCGCCCTGGATGATGTCGAGGCCCATCGCGCGGGAATACTCGACCACCTTCATGTAGACCGGCCGCAGGCTCTCGAACTGGTCGATATGGTAGCAGTAGGGGTTGGAGAATCCGCCGGCGGGATTGCCGAGGTCGTCCTTCTTCAGCCACATCATCTCGGGCTCGGTGCCGCACCGCAGATGCAGGCCGTGCTTCTTCTGGAACTCGTCGTGGATCCGGCGCAGGTTGCCGCGGCTGTCCGACGTCAGGAACCCGCCGGGGTTCTCACGCTCCTCGCGGTTGCGGAAGAGGGTGCACCACACCCGCGCCACGCGCTTGTCCCAGGGCAGGACGCAGAAGGTCTCCGGCTCGGGAATGCCGACGAGCTCGGCCGCCTCCGGTCCGTAGCCCATGTACTGGCCGTGGCGGTTGAGGAAGAGGTTCACGGCCGCGCCGTAGACCAGCTGGAACCCGCGCTCGGCCATTGACTCCCAGTGGTCGGCCGGGATGCCCTTGCCGCAAATGCGCCCCGTCACCGACACGAACTGCAGATAGAGGTACTCCACCCCCAGCGTGTCGATCTTGTGGCGGATCTCGTGGACCAGATCCGCCCGCCCGTCGGCATTCACAAACCGCTCGAGGTCCGTGCTCAGCGTGCCATGCATTCGCGTTGTCCTCCCTTCTGTCTTGTTATGCGCCTGCGCTTCAGCTCCACGGGAAGGGGCTGTGCGAGGTCGGGTGCAGTTCACCCCTGGCGTAGCGGTCGAACCGGAAGGGCTCGAGCAGCTCCTGGGGCTCGCTCATCACCTCGTCGGCGACGAGGCGCCCGACGCCCAGCATCTTGTAGCCGTGGTTGCTGTCGGCGATCACCCATACGTTCTCGTGGAAGCGGTCGAACACCGGGAAGCTGTCCGGCGTGAAGCAGCCGATCCCGCCCGACGGCTCGCGGTGGTACTTCGGCATCGTGCCCTCGAACCGCTTGTGGCAGTGGGCGAGCGCCGAGACCCACATGTGCGCGAACTTGTCGCTCGAGACGAACTCGGGGCTCGCGGGCCCGTAGGGGTCGATCTCGACCGCGTCCGCGTCCTTCTCGACCTTGTAGGGCGAGGCGCCGCCCTGCACGCCGTTGAAGTGCCAGTCGGGCTTGTAGTAGATGCCCCACATTTCCTCGGTGATCAGCGAGCCGTCGACGTCGGAGATGAGCGGCGCGTCCGAGTCGACGTGCAGCACCGGCGGCATCTCGCCGTCATCGGTCAGCAGCGTCTCGGGCGGCACCTGAAGGACGCCCTCCTCGAGCTGCCAGAAGCGCCACATCGGCACGTCGCGGTGAAACTCGTTCTCGCCCACCTTGATGTCGACCGCCTTCGGCAGATCCAGCATGGTCCAGAAGTCGCGCACCCAAGGCCCGGCGCCGACGATCACATGGTCGCAGCGGATCGTGCCGCGATCCGTCTCCACGGCGCGCACCGCCGGCGAGCCATGCTCCCGCACGAAGCCGGTGACCCTCGCGCCGGTGAGGATCCTGACGCCGAGATCCTCGGCCTTCTTCGCCAGCCCGTAGATCGACTTGGTGTTGTTGGCGTAGCCGCCGCGCTTCTCGTGCAGGACCGACGTGATGCCCTGCGCCTGCCAGTCCGAGAACATCCGGCGCATGTAGCGGGTGCAGTCCTGCCCGCCCTCGATGAAGACGCTGTCGTAGCCGATCTCGCGCTGCTCGCGGTAGATCTGGGCCACGTCCGCGTGCATCGCCTCGGGCGAGATCTGCATGTAGCCTACCGGATGGTAGGCGAAGGTCTCGGGGTCGCTCTCCCACACCCCGACCGAATGCGCCATCAGCCGCCGCATCGCCGGCTGGAAGTAGTTGTTGCGCACCACGCCGCAGGCGATGCCCGAGGCGCCCGCCGCGATGCCGTCCTTGTCCACGACCACGACCCGGCCCTCGACCGGCTCGCCCCGCTCGTGCAGGCGTTCTGCCAGCCGCCATGCCGCCGAGAGCCCGTGGATGCCGGCGCCGATCACCAGGAATTCCGCTTGGGCAGGAAACGTCACGAGCATCTCCCTTGCTGCGCCTTCGGCCCTCGCGGCCGTGCACCACTGCGAAGTCTCACCGTTGCGGCGATTCGTTGCAACCTTTTTCGGTCCAATGTCGTGCCATCCATTGCCTTGTCGCCTTCTTTGGTCCATATTCGGTTCATGCACCGAAATCTTCCCTCGGCGGCGTCCGGCCGCCTCGGCTCCGCTGACATCGCCTCGCTCCTGCGCCGCGAGATTATGGGCGGCGGCCTGAGCCACCAGGACGCGCTGCCGAGCGAGCGGCGCCTCGCCGAACATTACGCGGTCTCGCGCGGGACGGTCCGCGAGGCGCTCGCCCGGCTGGAGCGCGAGGGTATCGTGAAAACCAGACGCGGCAGCGGCACCTACGTCACGCACCGCGAAGCAGCGCCGGCCGACCT
>SKOX01000028.1 GCA_007119835.1 Paracoccaceae bacterium | reverse complement strand
GTGGCGGGCGGGCTGCGGCATGCGCTCGGCGCGCTTCTGGTGCTGCAGCTCGTCATGCCGATGGCGGCGGCGGTGGGCTTCGCGGCGCTCGGGCTGCACGGGCCGCTGGCGACGTCGCTCGTGCTCATGGCGGCGGCGGCGCCGATCTCGGGCAGCGCCGGGCTCGCGATCATGACCGGGCAGGACCCGGCGCCGGCGCTGCGGCTGATGGTGCTGGGCACGGCACTCCTGCCGGTGACGGTCCTGCCGATCCTCCTGGTCGCGCCGGCGCTCGGCAGCTTCGCCGACGTGCTGGCGGCGGCGGTGCGCCTCGCGCTGGTGATCGTGGTCTGCAGTGGCGCCGCCTTCGCCGTGAGGCACTGGATGCGCGAGCCGGGGCCCGACTTCTTCGTGCGGACGGACGGGGCGGTGGCGGTGATGATGGCGGTTCTGGTGATCGCGCTGATGTCGGCGGTGGCGCCGGCCCTGCGGACGGAGCCCGGCACGGTGGCGCTCTACTGCGCCGTCGCCTTCGTCGCCTCCTTCGGGCTGCAGGTGGCGGCGACGCTGGCGCTGAGGGCCGCCGGGCGCGGGGCGGAGGCCGGCGCCTACGGCATCTGCGCCGGCAACCGCAACATCGGGCTCTTCCTGACGGCGCTGCCGGCGCCGACCACCGACCCGCTGCTGCTCTTCATCGGCTGCTACCAGATCCCGATGTACCTCACGCCTCTGATGCTGCGGCGGTTCTACGGCGGGCGGTGCCCGAGCCGCGGAGCTAGCCACCGGTAGCACGAGGCGCGCCAGCGCGATCCCGCTCGGGCCATAGCCGATGTCCCGCTGCTGCATGTGGGGCCAGGGCGGCAGGAGGAGAGCGAAGGGCGCGATCAGCAGGATGAAGATTGCGAACCACGCCATGGCGTCTCTCCCCTGCAGCCGCGCCCTCCGGAAGCGAGCCGGCCCGCGCTACGCCTGCGCGACCTCCCGGACGGACTGCGGCAGCTGCTCGGCCGCCTTGGCGAAGGCGCCGGGCGAGAGCTTGCGATCGAGCAGCCTGAAGACGGCGGCCGTGCAGCGCTGCGGATCGGGCAGGTCGTTCGGCTGCGCCCGAGACTGGACATCGTCGAGGAAGGCGTCGGCGTCGCGGATCTTCTTCGGCACCGCTTCGGGATCCCAGCCGTCGTAGTAGATGCCGACGACCATCGCGGGAAACTGCGCGGCCAGGTGGGCCGCCTGCTGCACCGTCAGCCGGTCGCGAAGCGCGTGGAGCACCGGCCGCAGCACCGCGTAGGCCTGCGAGGGATTCTGCAGATCAAGGTCGTCCATGAGCTCCTTGAGCCAGGTGTCGGTGATCTGGATGGAGCGCGAGAGAACCTCCGGTCGATTCTGGGACATTCGGTCCTTCCTTTCGTGCTGCGCCGCGGGGTCTGGACCGCGGCCGGGAACGGGCGGGGGCGGAACCCCCTCCGACGGCGGCCGCCCGTCGGTCGCGGTCGCCGTCACTCGTGCGCAGAAACGATGGCCGCTCCGCGAGGTTCCGGCGCTGCCGTTGTCCTCGACCGGGCGCCCTTGCCGGTGCCTCAGGAGAGGTGGGCGAGGAGGGCGAGCCAGCCCGAGGCCGTGACGACGCACATGGCCGTCCCGAGCAGGACGACGCTTGCCGCCTGGGCCTGGCCGCGGCTGTAAAGGCTCGCGAAGACATAGGCGTTGACGCCCGGCGCCATCGAGGCGGTGACGACGGCGGCCCGGACGAAGTCGGGCGGCAGCTCGAAGACGCCGGCGGCGAGGACGAGCGCGATCGCGGGATGCACGAGGAGCGACAGGCCCGCGATCATGCTCGCCTCCGCCAGCGAGGCGCGCAGGGCGTAGCGGGTGAGCACGCCGCCGAGGCCGAAGAGCGCGGCCGGCAATGCCGCGGTCGCCATCATGTCGACGGCGCCCCAGAGCGGCTCGGGCAGCGCGACGTCGGCGATGTTGACGGCGAAGCCGAGGGCGATGCCGATCATCAGCGCGTTGCGGAACATCGCGTTCGCCACGGCTCGGACGGTGCCGGCGAAGCGGCGGCCGTCGGCGCGGGCGAATTCCATCGCCGTGATGCCGACGAGATAGCAGAAGGGCGCGTGGATGGCGATGATCGCGAAGGTGGGCGGCAGGACGCCGCCGCCGTAGGCGCGTTCGACGATCGGCAGGCCGAGCAGCACCGAATTGGAGAAGAGCGCGCCGAAGCCGATCGCGACCGCCTCGCCCGGCCGCCGCCGGAACAGTCGCCTGGCTCCGAGCGTGCCGAGCGCGAAGCAGACGACGGCGCCGGTGTAGAAGGAGGCGAGAAGGCGCGCGTCGAACGCCGCACCGAGGTCGAGCGTCGCCACCCCGCGGAAGAGCAGGCAGGGGATGGCGAAGTTCTGGGTGAAGACCATGAGGCCGTCCACCGCGCTCGGCCGGAAGAGGCCGGTGCGGGTCGCCGCATAGCCGGCGCCGATCACCAGAAAGACCGGCAGCACGACGACGACGAGTTCGAGGATCAAAGAGGCAGTTCCAGGACCATGCCGTCGTGGGCGGGCGTGATGTGCCCCGGCGTCTCGGCGTTGAGCGTCGCGTAGTCGAGGTCGTTGTGCATGTTGGTCAGCACCGCCCGCCGCGGCCGCGCCCGCTCGATCCAGCCGAGGGTCTGCTCGAGGTGGGCGTGCGTCGGGTGCGGCCGGTAGCGCAGGGCGTCGACGATCCAGCAGTCGAGGCCCTCGAGCATCGGCCAAGACGCCTCGGGGATGTCCGAGACGTCCGGAAGGTAGGCGAGGCCGCCGACGCGGAAGCCCAGGGCGTCGATGCGGCCGTGCTTGACCCGGAAGGGCGCGAGCGTCATCACGCCGCCGGCGCCTTCCACCGAGAACGGGCCCTCGAGCGCGTGCAGGTCGAGGATCGGCGGGTAGTCGCTACCCTCCCTCTGGACGAAGGCGTATCCGAAGCGGGAGGTGAGCGCGTCCGAGGTCTCGGCATCGGCCCAGACCGGCAGCCGGGCGCGGCGGTTGAACACGATGACGCGCAGGTCGTCGATGCCGTGGACGTGGTCGGCGTGGGCGTGGGTGTAGGCGACGCCGTCGAGATGGGCGACGCCCGCGTCCAGCAGCTGCGCGCGCAGGTCGGGCGCGGTGTCGATCAGCACGCGGGTGGCATCCGTGCCGTCGATGCGCTCGAGCAGCAGCGAGCAGCGCCGGCGGTGGTTGCGCGGATTGGTCGGATCGCAGTTGCCCCAGGCGTTGCCGAGCCGGGGAACGCCCCCCGAGGAGCCGCAGCCGAGGATGGTGGCGCGCAGGACCGCCATCAGCGCGCAGCGGCCTTGGCGAAGAGCCGGTCGAAATTGGCCGTGGTCGCCGCGGCGAACTCCTCGGGCGCGAGGCCGAGATGCCCGGCGATGATCCGGGCGGTGTCGGCGGTGTAGGCCGGCTCGTTGCGCTTGCCGCGGTAGGGCTGCGGCGCGAGGTAGGGGCTGTCGGTCTCGACCAGCAGCCGGTCGAGGGGGGCGGCGGCGAAGATCGCGCGAAGCTCGTCGGAGCGGCGGAAGGTCGCGATGCCCGAGATCGAGAGGTAGAAGCCCAAGGCAAGCGCCCGCTCGGCGAGGGCGGCCGAACTCGTGAAGCAGTGCATGACGCAGCCGAAGGCGCCGGCGGCGTGCTCCTCCTCGAGGATGCGGCCGATGTCGGCGTCGGCGTCGCGGGCGTGGATGACGAGGGGGAGGCCGGTGCGGCGTGCGGCCTCGGCGTGGATCCGCAGGCTCTCCTGCTGCGCGGCCTTCGTCTCGGCGGTGTAGTGGTAGTCGAGGCCGCTCTCGCCGATCGCCACCATCTTGGGGTGCCGGGCGAGCGCCGCGAGTTCGTCCACCGTCGCCATCGGCTCGGAGGCGACGCTCATCGGGTGGGTGCCGGCGGCGTAGAAAACGCCCTCGTGCGCCTCGGCGATGGCGCGGACCTGCGGCTCGAGGCGCAGGCGAGTGCAGATCGTGACCATGCGGGTGACGCCCGCCGAGCGCGCGCGGGCGACGAGCTCGGGCACCTCCCCCTCAAAATCGGGGAAGTCGAGGTGGCAATGGCTGTCGACGAGCGCGGCGGCGGGCATGGCGGGAGGGGAGGGCCTTCTTCCGTGCTTGAACGGGTCACGCCGCCGTCCGCGCGGCCTCGTCGGCGGCGGCGTCGATCTGCAGGAAGGTATCGAGGATGACCTGGGCGGGGTCAAGGTTGACCGCGCGCGCGTGATCCGCGCGGGCGGCGAGGCGCGCGGCTGCCTCGGCCCAGAGCCTCGCCTGCTGCGGCC
>SKOX01000163.1 GCA_007119835.1 Paracoccaceae bacterium | reverse complement strand
TTCCTCGACTTCTTCCATCGTTCGAACGACCTTACCCTCGACCTCGCGACCAACACCGTCGAGGTCCGGCGCGCCGCAACCGAGCCCTGGCGCGTCACCCTCGCCGATACCGGGCTCGAGACCATGACCGGCGGCCGGCTCAGGCGCGTACGCGAGTATGTCGGCGACGAGACCTTCTGCCTGACCTATGGCGACGGCGTTTCCGACATCGACATCACCGAGCTCATCGCCTTCCACCGCAGCCAAGGGGCGCTGGCCACCGTCACCGCCGTGCGTCAGCCCGGCCGCTTCGGCGCGCTCGACCTCGCGCCCGAAAGTACGCGGGTGAGCGGCTTCCGCGAGAAGAGCGGCCTCGACGGCCACCTGATCAACGGCGGCTTCTTCGTATGCGAGCCCGGCGTGATCGACCATGTCACGGGCGACGAGACGGTCTGGGAAGAGGAGCCGCTCAAGACCCTTGTCGCGAAGGGCGAGCTCGCGGTCTACCATCACTCTGGCTTCTGGCAGAACATGGACACCCTGCGCGACAAGCAACTGCTTCAGAACATGTGGGCGAGCGGCGAAGCGCCCTGGAGGGTCTGGGACCGTCCGCCGGGGCGCCCGCGTCTCGCCAGCGCCCGCTGATACCCGCCCCAGGAACCGGATCCGACCATGCGCGTGCTTCTCACCGGCGCCGACGGCTATATCGGCGCGATCATGGGCCCGAAGCTCATCGAGGCGGGCCACGACGTGGTCGGGCTCGACACCGGCTTCTACCGCCGCGGCTGGCTCTTCGACGACCGCCGGACCCGCCCCCAAGTGGTCTCGAAGGATCTGCGCGAGATCACCGTCGAGGACCTGCGCGGGTTCGACGCCGTGGTGCATCTCTCGGAACTCTCGAACGATCCGATTGGCGAGAACGACCCCGGCCTCACCGAGGCGATCAACGGCGCAGGCTCGATCGCGCTCGCCCGCAACGCCCGGGAGGCGGGCGTGAGCCGCTTCGTCTACGCCTCCTCCTGCTCGACCTATGGCGCGGGCGGCGACGGGATGCGCACCGAGACGAGCGCGCTCGCGCCCCAGACCGCCTATGCCCGCTGCAAGATCATGGTCGAGCAGGCGGTCGCGCCGATGGCCGACGACCGCTTCACGCCGGTGTTCATGCGCAACGCCACCGCCTACGGCGCGAGCCCGCGCCAGCGCTTCGACCTCGTGCTCAACAACCTCGCCGGCTTCGCCTGGACGCTGAAAGAGATCCGCATGACGTCGGACGGCTCGCCCTGGCGGCCGATCGTCCATATCGAGGACATCTGCGAGGCGATGCTCTGCGCGCTCACGGCGGACCGGGAGGCAGTCTCGGCCGAGGCCTTCAACGTCGGCGCCGACGATGAGAACTACCGCATCCGCGAGATTGCCGAGATCGTTGCCCGGACATTCCCGGGCTGTGCGCTCACGATCGGTGAGTCGGGCGGCGACACGCGGAGCTACCGGGTCTCCTTCGCCAAGATCCGCGAGCGCATGCCCCATTTCCGCACCCGCTGGACGGCAGAGCGGGGGGCAAGGCAGCTTAAAGCAGTGTTCGAGCGCATCGGGCTCGACGGCGCGATGTTCGAGGCCGCTCCCTATACCAGGCTGAAGGAGCTCAGGTACCTTCGGAAGACCGGGCAACTCGACGAACGCCTGAACTGGCGCGCTCTCGAGGCCGCACCCTGAGCCGGAGGGGCGCGCCAGTTACTGTTCCGGCACGGGCGGCTTGCCAACCGTCCCGACATTAGGGCATCCAAGCCCGGTGAGGTGGGAGATTACCACATGACCGGCCGACGTTCGTTTCTGAAGACGACGGCGCTCGCCGCGCTCGCGGCGGCAGGGCTGCCTGCTCTCGGTGCGTCTGCGGCGCCCGCGCCGCTGCCGGTCCGGCGGTTCGGCGAGGCCTTCGTCGTCAACGGCTGGATCCTCACCGCCCGTGATCTCGAGGCCTTGCGGCTCCATGATACTTGACGCCGGGACTGCCGAACGCTCGGCCTTCGCCGAGCCGTTCGACGTGTGCATCATCGGCGCCGGGCCGGCGGGCATCACCCTCGCCCGCCGACTTGCATCTGCGGGGGCCGGTGTCGCCCTCATGGAGGGCGGCGACCTCGACTTCTCCAACGACTCCCAGGATCTCTACACCGGCCGGATCTCCGGCCTCGACTACTTCCCGCTCGATGCCGTCCGGCTGCGCTACCTGGGTGGCAGCTCGAACCACTGGGCGGGCGCCTGCCGCGAACTCGACGCACACGATTTCGAGCCGCGGCCGCACCACCCCTGGAGCGGCTGGCCGATCGGCAAGGAGGATCTCGATCCCTACCAGGGGGAGGTCGCCAGAATCCTCCGCCTGGACGGCGGGAACTTCCCCGACCCGCCGCTGCGCCGGGACAGCGACGACTTCCGGCGGATCCTCTACCGCGACTCGCGCCCCCCGCTCCGCTTCGGCGAGGCCTTTCACGACGAGATCGCCGCCTCTGACGCCATTCGCCTCGCGCTGAACGCCAATCTGGTGGATCTGCGCCTCGACGACACGCTCGGCACCGTCACTGAGGCCCGATTCCGCTCGCTCGAGGCCGACGATCCTGGCTTCGCTGTGCGGGCCCGCGCCTACGTGCTCTGCGCCGGCGGACTCGAGAACCCGCGCATCCTGCTCAATGCCCGCAGCCAGATCCCGGCGGGGATCGGCAACCAGCACGACCTCGTTGGGCGCTTCTTCTGCGAGCATCCCTACATGCGGGTCGGCGAGGTCGTCTTCGAGGAGCGCTTCTTCGCAACCGAGTATCACGCCCCGACCCCGGACTTCCTCGACGCCTACGAGGTCCTGGACTTCAACCTGCAGCTTCTGGCCGATCGGCCGCGGACGCGCCAGCCGCTGTCGCTCCCCAAGGAGGTGGCTCGCGAGGCCGTCTGCGTCGCTCCGTTCACCGAGCGGCTGGCGCAGCGGGTGGTGGGCAACACGCTGAGCTGCGCCGACGACCTCGGCCTCCGCGCCTACTTCGAGCGCCGGGAGATGCCGGAGGACTTCTCGGGCTTCGCCGCCATTCAGTTCGAGCAGGCGCTCGATCCGTCGAACCGGGTGCGGCTCGCTGCGGAGCGCGACGCGCTCGGGCTCCAACGCATCGTCCTCGACTGGCGGCTCGACGACCTCGACCGGCGCACGATGCGCACTGCGGTGCTCCATTTCGGCATGCTGCTCGCCGACCAGGGGATCGGCCGGGTGCGGGTCACCGACTGGATCCTGGAGGACGACTTTCAGGCCGGCAATGCCGCGGGCGACCTCAGCGGCAGCTACCACCACATGTGCACCACCCGGATGAGCGACGACCCACGTCGGGGCGTGGTCGACCGCGACTGCCGGGTGCACGGCACCTCCAACCTCTACGCGGGCGGTTCGAGCGTTTTCGCCACGGCCGGCCACGCGACGCCCACCTTCACGATCCTGCAGCTGGCGCTGCGTCTCGGCGACCATCTCGATGAGACGCTGCTTGGCTGACCCGCGCCGGGGCCGAATGTCAGTCAAGGGCGGCCCCTCGACCGACATCCGGCCAGGTCGCGTCCTTCTCCGAGATCGTCGTCACTGGAAGCGGCCAGTCGATCCCGAAGGCCGGGTCATCCCAGCGCAGTCCGCCCTCGGCGCCGGGCGTGTAGGGATGCGACACCTGGTAGGCCACGTCGGTGTCGTCCACCAAGGTCTGGAAGCCGTGCGCGAACCCGGCCGGCACGTAGAGCATGCAGCCGTTCTCCTCGGTCAGGTCGAACCCCTCCCAGCGGCCGTAGGTCGGGGAGGCGCGTCTCAGATCGACGATCACGTCGTGGATCGCCCCCTTCACGCAGCGCACCAGCTTGATCTCGCCGTGCGGCGGGCGCTGGAAGTGCATGCCCCTGAGCGTGCCGGCCCGCACGTTGTGCGAGGCGTTCGCCTGCACGAAGACGGTCTCGAGCCCGGCCCGCTCGAATTCCTGCACGCAGAAGGTGCGCGCGAAGTAGCCGCGGACGTCTGCGTGCCGCTCCTGCTCGATCAGCACGGCGTCCTGCAGGCTTGTTTGCGTGAACTTCATTTCCCACTCCTTTATTCGGCGATGCGGCGCGCGGGCCGTCCCGGCTCGACCGGTCGCGCGTATAGGTGAACGAAAGGCAAAGGTCATGATCCTCGTCGACTCCGCGCTGAGCCGCCGCGCCGCCGAGGGCGCGCCGCCGATCCGGATCGGCATGATCGGCGCCGGCTTCATGGCAGCGGGCGTCGCCCTCCAGGTCAACACCGTCCACCGCGAGACGATGCGCATCGTCGCGATCGC
>SKOX01000439.1 GCA_007119835.1 Paracoccaceae bacterium | reverse complement strand
GCGGTGGGCGACCTCTACCGCGCGCTGGCATCGGCGAAGTTCGAGACGGAGGTCCGGGCGGATGTCTACCTGGCCGCGATCGTCGATCGACTCGCGACATCGGTGGGCGACGAGCGGAACACGCGGGTCGTGGCGGAGATCGATGCCATCGTGCTGCCCACTGAAGCCGCCGCGCCGCTCGGCCTGATCGTGACCGAACTGGTGACGAACAGCCTGAAATACGCCTTTTCCGCCACGGGCGGAGGCACCGTGACCGTGGCCTTGACACGCGCGGGACGTTCGGCGCGTCTCGTCGTTGCCGACGACGGGAGCGGCATGGGCGCGCCGCGCGGCCGGGGCACCGGCCGGAGGCTCGTCGAGGCCTTCGCCCAGCAGCTTGGCGGCCGCGTCGAAACCGAATCCGGGACCGGCGGCACCCGCGTGGCACTCGAGTTTCCCCTCCCGGACGCCGGCAGCGCCGCCACCGGGACGGGGAAGCGCCCGCTGCCCTCCGCGGAGCCGTCCGCGGCCGGATCACACCACAAGCAGCCCGAGTAGCCTCCGTTCCTCGGCGCGAAGGCCGTGGGGGCCGGCCGGACGCAGCGCCGCGAGCCGCTCCTCGCGGGCCTCGGGCGGGAGGGCCGCAAGGTCGAGCACGCGCGGATGGATGTAGGATGTCCGGCAGATCGCCGGCGTGTTTGCCAGCGCCTCGGCGGCCGCGTGACACAGCGCCTTCATCGTCAGCCTGCCCCCGGGTCGCCCGCGCGACCGAGAAGGCCGCGAGGGTGCCGGCCCAGGTCCGGAAGGTCTTGCCGCTGACGCCTTCGTTGCCCGCCGCTTCGGCGATGTAGGCGTTGACGTGGTGGGAGGCGACGGGCCGCGCCTCGCCCTCCGGCGTGATGTAGGTGAACAGGTTGGCACCCGGCAGGTCGTCGATCGCCTGAAGGATGCGCTGGAGCCGCCGGTCGCGCAGGCTGTGGGTCACCCGCCTGCCGCCCTTCGCGCGGTATTTCAGCCGCACCACGCCCTTCTCCAGGGTGAGATGCCGCGACTGGAGCGTCGTCGCCCCGTAGGTCGCGTCCCTGCCCCGGGCATAGGCGCGGTTGCCGACGCGGATATGCGCCTGATCGATCAGCGCCGTTATCGCCGCGAGCGTAAAGTCGAGATCCCCCGGCGCCCGCTCCAGGTCGCGCGACACGCGCCGCCTCAGACGCGGCAAGGCGGCACCGAAGGCCGGCAGCTGGCTGTACTTGACCTCGGCGCGCCAGGTCTCCCAGTCGGGGTGATAGCGATACTGCTTGCGGCCCGCCTCGTCGATGCCGGTCGCCTGCAGATGCCCGGTCTCGCGCGCGCAGATCCACACGTCCCGCCAGGCCGGCGGGATGCCCAGGCCCCTGATCCGCGCGAGGCTCTCTTCGCACGACACCGCGCCGCCGTCAGGGTGCAGGTAGCGGAAGCCCCGGCCGCAGCGCCGGCGCCCGATGCCGGGCTCCTGGTCCGAGACGTAGACGAGCCCCGGCGGCAGCGTCGCCCCCGGCTCCTCGGCGAGATCGCGGGGCACGGCGTCAGTTCCCGGTCAGGCGGGCAGCGGAAGAGCCGGTGGCAGGCGGGCGCGCGATCACGGAGCGGGCTTTCCTTTCCCTTTGGCAGCGGCGGGAAAACCACCCGGCCGCCGCCGCGGTTCCCATGACCGGCTGCCGCAGGCGACGGCATTTGGGCGACCGTACCGACAAGTGCGACCCTTGCCGGAGGTGTCCAAGCGTGGACACGCGACAAGATGCTGGTTTTTAGGCGTCAACGGAAAACGTGACGATTGCCGAAGGGACGACCTCACGCGCGGGCCGGTCCCGGGCGGGCGGAGCGGCCACGCGGATGGTCTGGCCGCACGGCGACCGGCCCCTCGGATCCGGGGGCCGGCCGCGGCGGCGGCGCGTCAGCTGCCGCCGGCCGCCTTGTAGAGCTTCTGGGCCATCTCGAAGATCTCCTCCTTGGTGTATTCGGGATTGAAGGCCTCGGAGATGCCCTCGAGGTCGTTCATCTTCCCGCCCTCGGGCGGGCCCTCGACGATCTCGAGCGGCAGGCCGTCATCCGGGTGAACGCCGTTCCAGATGTATTTGAGGTCGCCGTAATCCTTGGAGAAGTGGTAGACCTTGCGGTGGTAGCCGTCGTCCATGAAGGGCTTCGACTCCGGGATCTGGATGTCGCCGATCTTCGGGATCGGCAGCATCTTGTCCATCTCGACGCCGGTGAGCTGCTTGAGCGCCAGCGCGTAGGCGCGCGCGTGGACGCCGCCGCGGGTGAAGAGATAGCCGAGCATCTGCCGGGCGGCCGGGTTGTCGGTCATCTGGTAGACCCGCAGCTTCGCCGTCCGCGCCCCGTTCTCGAGGAAGAAGTTGTGCAGGAGGTCGAGGATCAGGTTGCCCGAGTTGAAGACGTAGGACCCGTTCCAGCCCTCGCCGCGGCTGTCCGTCGGCATCGCGCCCTGGCCGAACATGATGTGCTGGGCCATCAGCGGCATGTCGAGCAGGCTCTCCATCGAGGCCTTGCCCTCGGTCATGTCGCCCTGGGGCTCCTGGCCGTAGAGGCAGCCGTTCACCGCCGCGGCGATCAGCTCGACATGGCCGAGCTCCTCGGTGGCGATGTTGGAGATCAGGGAGTAGTACGGGCGCAGCTTCTGCTTGTTCCGGAAGTTGTAGCTCTGGAACATGTAGTTCATCAGCGTCGACATCTCGCCGAAGCGGCCGCCCATCAGCTCCTGAACCGCGGCCGC
Source organism: Paracoccaceae bacterium (assembly GCA_007119835.1). GTDB lineage: Bacteria > Pseudomonadota > Alphaproteobacteria > Rhodobacterales > Rhodobacteraceae > Amaricoccus. The sequence goes on along the minus strand of SKOX01000439.1, from coordinate 1,553 downwards.
CGCGCGCGGGTCGGGGTCCTTGGGGATCGGCATGTCAACCTGAAGCCTGTCTATCCGAACGAACACGTTTCTCTCCTTTACAACTACAAGCCCACGCGTCGGCACGCGGGCAGCGAAAGGTTAACGGCAGGCCGTCCCGGGATGCCAGCCCGTAATGTCCCCCCGGCCGCAAGCCGCCGGCGGCAGGCCGTCGCAGCCACGGTGGAAACCCGTGGCGGCAAGCGACGTTGTCGTGCAGACATGAAGTGATCGACTGACCGGGCCGGCCGGCCTGGCAGCCGAGACAAAGGCTTGGGAGGACACCCGATGAAGACGCGACTTGCCCTCTTGCTGAGCGCCGCGACCGTCGCGCTGACGGCGCCTGCGAGCGCAGCGAACCTGGCACTCCTGCTCGATACCGCGGGCGAGGAGGGTGCGGAGGCGCGGAACCTCGTCGCCGACTCGCTCGCGGCGCAGGGCTACGAAGTGACCGAGCGCGCCGAGGCCGACCGGGAGGCGATGCGCGAGGCGATCACCGCCTTCGCGGAGAGGCTCGACGAGGCCGAGCGCGCCGTCCTGATCTTCGCCGGACCGGTCTGGGCCGAGGGCGGGCATCTCTCGCTGCTGCCTGCCGGCTACGAGGGCGAGGGGTTCATCGACGCGGCCCTCGACGGCGTGGCGCTCGATCTCCTTCTCGAACTTGCCGGCATGCGGCCCGGCCGGTCGGCGGTCGTCGTGGCCCACGACACGGTGGACCCCGACGCGGAGGCCGAGGCGGAGTTCGCCGACGATCCCGCCGCAGAAGCGCCGGAGCCGGCGCAGGCCTGGGCGCGCGTCGACGTGCCGCAGGGCGTGCTGGTGCTCGCGGGCCCGCGCGAGGCCGCGCTCGATGCCGTCACCGAGCACCTGCTCGATCCCGAGCGCACGGCCGACGCCGCCGTGGAGGGCCTCGAGGACGTCCGCATCTACGGCTTCGCGTCGCCCCACCTGAGCTTCGGCGCGCCGCCGGGCCTGGCGGAGGAGGCAGAGGTGCGCGAGCCGCGGCCCGAGGTGGTCGAGGCGCCCGTGCCCGAGCCCGAGCCGGAACCCCAGCCGGAGCCGACGCCCGAGGAGATCGCCGCCGCCGAGGAAGCGGCGCTCGACCTCGACCAGCAGGCGCGGCGGCAGGTCCAGGAAGACCTCACCGTCCTCGGCTACTCCACCCGCGGGATCGACGGGCTGTTCGGCCCCGCGACCCGCGGCGCGATCCGGGAGTGGCAGGAACGCCGGGACTTCACGCCGACGGGATACCTGACGGCGGAGCAGGTCGCACGCCTGCGCGAGATGGCGGCGGCACGTTCGGCCGAACTCGCGGAGGAAGCCGAGCGCGCGCGCCAGGTCGAGGAGGAGGCCGACGCCGCCTTCTGGCGGGCGACGGGAGCGGCCGGCACCGCGCCGGACCTGCGCGCCTATCTCGCGCGGTATCCCGACGGCATCTATGCCGAGGAGGCCCGCGCCCAGCTCCAGGCCATCGAGGCGGAGGCGCGCGGGACAGCCGAAGCCGAGGATCGCGCGGCCTGGGAGGCGGCCGAGGC
>SKOX01000492.1 GCA_007119835.1 Paracoccaceae bacterium | reverse complement strand
CGCGGCGCGCCCGTCCGCTCAAGGCAGGACCACGGCCTGTCGCAAAGGCGCCCCGGTCGCGTTTCGGGGCCGGCGTCAGCCTGCGTCCCGCTCCGGCCTCAGAACCCACTTGAGCCCGTCCCGCAGCTGGTCGCGCCAGTTCTGCCGGTTGTCGCCGGCCGAAGGCGACGCGAGCCGAACATCGGCGCCGCGCTCCAGCAGGAAGCTCGCCAGCGCGCGGCTCTCCGGGGCAGGCCCCGCGAGATCACCGGCCGACACGAAGGCGCGCGTCGCAGGCAGCGTGCCCGCGCGCTGCAGCCCACGGGTCAGGCGTGCGGTCCCGTGGAATACCGGGCGCGGGCTCGTGGTGAGCTTGCCCTGGTCGAGGACGAAGGCGCCGGCCTTGAGAACGAGGCCCCCGAAGGCGCCCGGATAGCGGACAGCCGTCGAGATCGATGCGACCGCGCCGAGGCCTGTGCCGACAAGGACACGGTCATGAGGCAGGAGGGAGAGCGCATAGCGCGCGGCCAGCACGGGCAGGAGTTCCGTGACGAGATAGCGCCCGTGGCGGCGGGCGCCGTGGTAGGCGCCCGAGCGGTCGCGGGTCTGGACGCAGGTCACGACCACGGGCGGGATGTCGCCCGAGGCAATGAGGCTATCGAGCGCGGCCGCGACGTCCGCCGGGGCCGCGAACCCGGCGCCGTCATGAATGACGACGAGCGGGTAGATGCCCTCGGGGGTGTAGCCCGGAGGAAGGTAGACCTGTTCCTCGCGCGTCGCGCCGAAGGTCTCGGAGCTGACCGCGACGGTCTCGATCAGGCCGGCCGGCGCGCCGTCGGTTTCGGCCCGGACGTGCCGGTGGTTGCCGTGGCTCCGGCAGACGGAACGCTCGCCGGTCGCGTCGCCGATGCGGTGCGGGTTGGCCGGGTCGACGATCAACTCCGCGCGGCCGTCGCGATGGACGGCGAGCGTGTACTCGAAGCGGTCGTCCTGCTCGACGGGCAGGCGCAGGATCCAGAGATCCGAGCCGGGGACACGGAAGAGGTCCGTGCGCGCGCTGTCTGCGCCGGCGCGGACGAGCTCGACCCGGGTCGCCTCGCCGCGGAAGGCGAATGTCGCGGCTCCCGGTTCGGTGATCGGCAGATCGTGGAAGGCAAGGAAGGCGTCGATGACGTCCGCCGGCGGCGGGCCGGCGCTCAGCAGCGCCGCAATTGCGGGATGCTGCGCGGCGAGGGCCGCGTGGCGGAGGAGGCTGTGCTGCATGTTCATCCGGTCGTTCCGCTGCTCGTTGCTCAGGACCGGGCGCTCCCCCCTAAAGGCGCCGTCCGAGGCGCAAGATAGGGCTCGGCCAGTTATATTGCAATGCAGCAAAAGTGTGCGGTGCAGCAAAGTCGCAGGTGATACCGGCGAGCGCACGAGGCGACGTGATCCGGGAACCAGTCGCATCGGCACGTTTTGCCATTGCATTCATGCTCTTAGCGCCTGCCCGGGGTCTTGACGTCCAGCAAGGGAAGCGCGCGCGTCGCCATGACGCAGGCGGGAGAGCGCGCGAACGCCGCACGGACGATCCGGCCGAAAGCGAGGCGGCGCCGGGGCTTCAGGCTTCGGGTTCGTCCTCGTAGCCGACGAGGTGGAGGGGCCGGGCGGCGACGCCGGCGAGGGTACACCAGCGCACGAGCGCCTCCTCGCGGCCATGGGTGACCCAGACCTCGGCGGGGCGAAGGTGGTCGATGACCGCGGTCAGCTCGTCCCAGTCGCAGTGGTCCGAGACGATCAGCGGAAGCTCGGCGCCGCGCTGGCGGGCCCGGGCGCGCACCCGCATCCAGCCCGACGCGAAGGCGACGAGGGGATCGGCGAAGCGGCGGATCCAGGTGGCGGCGAAGGCCGAGGGCGGGCCGAGCACGATGGTCCCGGCGAAGTCGCGCTTCTTGCCGCGCTCGATGGTGGCGCCGGGGAGGTCGCCGAGGGCGATGCCGCGGCTCTCGTAGTAGTCGCAGAGGCGGCGAAGCGCGCCGTGGATGTAGATGGGCGCGTCGTGGCCGGCGTCCCGGAGCGCGCGGGCCATGCGCTGGGCCTTGCCGAGCGCATAGACCCCGACGAGGTGGGTGCGCTCGGGGAACTGCGCGAGGGAGGCGAGGAGCTTGGCGATCTCGGCCTCAGCGGGCGGGTGGCGGAAGACGGGCAGGCCGAAGGTCGCTTCGGTGACCAGGAGGTCGCACGGGACCGGCTGCCACGGCGCCGAGGTGGGATCGGGGCGGGTCTTGTAGTCGCCGGTGACGACGGCGGTCATCCCGCGGTGGCGAATGGCGATCTGGGCCGAGCCGAGGACGTGGCCGGCCGGGTGGAAGGTGATGCCGACGCCGCCGACGTCGAGCGGCGCGCCGTAGGCGGTGGCCTGGGTGGTGCCGGCGAAGCCCTCGCCGCAGCGGATCGCCATGATCTCGAGGGTCTCGGGCGTGGCGAGGACGGCGCCGTGGCCGGGCCGGGCGTGGTCGGCGTGGGCGTGGGTGATCAGGGCGCGCGGCACCGGGCGCACCGGGTCGATGAAGGCGTCCGCGGGCGGGCAGTAGAGGCCCTCGGGGCGGGGCAGGAGGATGTCCTCGAAGCGCATGCAGTGGAGATAGGCCTGAGGCGCCCGCCTGGAAGGCGCCGGGGCGGGGTCCGCCGGGAGGGCCCGCGCTTGGCTGCGCGGCAAGCCTGCGGATCAGGGATGGTTTTCGCGTGAGGTGCGGTTCTCGCCGCGCGCGGGCGTGGTGTCGGCGGCGGCGACGAGGATGTCGGCCAGGGCATCGGGGCAGGCGAGGAAGGGGGAGTGGCCGGAAGCGAGGGTGACGACGGAGTCGGGCGGCCAGTCGGCGGTCATCTCGCGCTGGGCCTCGGGCGGGATGGTGCGGTCGTGGGTGCAGAGGATGTAGGTGCGCGGCAGCGTGCGGGAGCGGTCTGTGAGGTCGAGCGGCGTCTCCTGCGGCGCGATCGGCTCGGGGCAGAGGCGGGGGAGGGCGTAGGCGACGGCCTCGGGCGGGCAGTCATGGTAGAAGATGCCGGGCGCGCGGTCCGGATCGACGGTGAAGGTGAGGCCGTCGGCGGCGCGGCGGATGGCGGGCAGGAGCGGCTGGCGACGGGCGCGGCGACGCACCTCGGCGAGGGATTCGCCGTCCTCCAGTGCGTAGGCGCAGAGGTAGACGAGGCGGCGGATGCGCTCGGGTGCGCGCTCGGCGGCCGCAGAGATCGCGATGCCGCCGGCGGAGTGGCCGACGAGGACGGCGGGCTCGGGCGCCTCGGCGAGCGCGGCGGCGATTGCGGCCGCGTAGGCTTCGAGGCTGGCTTCGGCCGGCGGCTTGGGGTCGTCGCCATGGGCGGGCAGGTCGATGGCGCGGGCCTCGTGGCCGCGGACGGCGAGCGCCGGGATCACGTCGCGCCAGCACCAGGCGCCGTGGCAGGAGCCGTGGACGAGAAGAAAGAACGCCATCCGCGTCAGGGGAGCCCGGCGAGGAAGGCGCGGAGCGGGTCGGCGACGGCGTCGGGGGCGTCGATCGGCGGCAGGTGCCCCGCGCCCTTGATGAGCTCGAAGCGGGCGCCGTCGATGTCGCCCGCGAGCTCGCGCACGAGATCGGGCGGCGTCGAGCCGTCCTCGCTGCCGGCGATGACGAGGGCCGGCAGCGACAGCCGCGCGGTGGAGTCGCGCAGGTCGGTCTCGGCAATGGCCGCGGCGCAGCCGGCATAGCCGGCGGCGGGCGTGCGGACGAGCATGGTTCGCCAGCCGGCGATCTCGTCGGCCCGGGTCGTGCGGAAGTCCGGCGGGAACCAGCGCTCCAGCACGCCGTCGGCGAGGGCCTCGACGCCGCGCTCGCGGACCGTGGCCACGCGCTCGGCCCAGGCGTCGGGGGTGCCGATCTTGCCGGCGGTGTCCATCAGCACGAGGCCGCGGACGAGGTCGGGGCGCTCGGCGGCGAGGCCCTGGGCGATCACCCCGCCGAGGGAGATGCCGGCAAAGACGCAAGGCCCGCCGGCCGTGGCCTCGACAAGGGCGGCGGCGTCGGCGACGAGGTCGCCCATGAAGTAGTCGCCGGGCGGACCCTGCGTGAGGCCGTGGCCGCGCAGGTCGTAGCGGATGCAGCGGATGTCGGGCAGGCGCGCCACGAGGCGGTCCCACATCCGCAGGTCGGTTCCCAGCGCGTGGGCGAGGACGAGGGCGGGCGCGTCATCGGGGCCGTCGGCGCGCCAGTGCACCGTCAGTCCGTTCAGCCTTGCGATCTGCATCGTTCTGTCCACATCTGGCAATCCGGGGCCCCGCGGGCGCGGCGCCTGTCGATTGGTTGGTGGTTCCGGG
>SKOX01000330.1 GCA_007119835.1 Paracoccaceae bacterium | reverse complement strand
TGGCCTCGGGCTCGATGGCGCCGGGCGGCGGCGCGCAGGTCGACAGGCGCGCGGTCCGGCGCGCGACCGCCGCCCAGTAGCTGCGCTCGCCTTCGGACAGTCCGCGGTCGGCGGCGGCGCTATCGGCGACGGCGGTGGCGCCGGCCCCGTGCAGATCGAGCAGGCGCGCGGCGCTGGTCCGGATCTGACGGCCGTAGAGGATCCGCCGGTGCAGGTGTTCGAGCATGCCAACCGATCTCCCCAAACCGGGACCGTACGCGGGAAGTGTGCCTCCCGGGGGCGCATCGGACAATCGGACGGTGAACAATCGGTAAATCGGTTAATGCCGCGTGTCCGGGCGCACGGCCGGACCGGAACGAAAAGGGCCGCCGGACCAGGTCCGGCGGCCGAGGAGCCTGCTTCGTGAGGACGCGCAGGTGGAGGCGGGCGGCGGGGGCCGGAGGCCCCGCCTGCCCTATTCCGGAGCCCCGACCGCGTAGATCGGATCGCGGCTCGCGAGTTCGGGCCAGTCGGGAAGCATCGATTGACCGCCGAGCGGCTGGACGACGCCGCGATGGCAGGTCGTGCAGTTGACCTTGGCCGCGTCGCCGAGCGGGCCGAGGCGGTGGGCCGGCAGGAACTCGGTCGTCGGCACGATGTGCTCGTTGTTGACGTCGAGGACCATCTGCCGGCCGATCTGGGCGTTGGCCCATTGCGGCGTCAGCCCCTCGACCACCGGCAGCGACCGGGTGTTGTGGCAGTAGGTGCAGTTGGTCCCGAGCGCGCTCGAGAAGTGCATCATCAGGTTGTAGGTCTGGTAGGTGTGGTAGATCGAGGCGTTCGAGATGCCCTCCTGATCGAGCGCCGAGAGGCCGTGGATCGCGACCGGCTGCCGGTCCTCGAGCAGGTAGACCTGAAGCGCGTCGACGGGCAGCGACGTCGAGTAGTTCGACGTCATGTTCTGCGCCGGCCGGGCGAGGTTCTGGTACCGCGCCGCCGAGCCCGCCCAGCGGCTGTTCGGCTCGGGCAGGAACCAGATGTACTCGGGCACCTGGTTGCCGCGGTGGCAGGTGTAGCAGGTGACGCCGGTCTCCTGGACATGGGCGCCCCAGTCCTCGTTGATCGCCCAGGTCATCTCGATCATGCGCCGCGCGACGACCTTGGAGTAGATGTCGTCGGAGGCGAACTCGCCGGTGTCGCCGTGGCAATAGGCGCAGCCCTCGTCCTGGCCGACCCATTCGGTGATGGCGAGCATCAGCCGGTTGAAGTTGTAGTCGGTGAGATGACCGAGAACCTGGACGTTCTCGTAGATGTCGCCGGCGAGCTCCTCGCCCGGCTCCGGCGGGATCGGGCCGCCCATCCAGTCGTCGGGCAGCTGGTTGACCGCGCCGAGTTCCGCAAGATCGGCCTCGAACTCGATCCTGAGCATGCCGGTGCCGCGGAAGCCGGTCTGCTCCTGCGCGGTCGGATAGATCTGGCCGAGCAGGCGCGGCACGACGATGAAGGAAAGCGCGACGGCGAAGGCGGCGAGGCCGATCAGTCCCCCCCGGAGGAGGAGGGACGTGATCTCGTCGCGCAGCTGGCTACGCTGGCTTCTTGGTTCGAACATGTCAGTCTCCCGTGCCCGTGGCCACGCCCGGCAGCTCGATCGACGTGCCGTACTCGCCTGCGCCGAACATCGGCGGGTATTCAGGCGCGAAGCGGTGCTCGACGGCCCAGAGGTACCAGTTGTCGACGACCGTCCCGGTTAGCAGGATGCCGATGCCCCCGGTGATCGGCGTCAGGATCGCGAACCACCAGATCCAGCGGTGGATGCCCTCGGCCGAGGCGTTGAAGCCCATCGTCCAGCGCCAGAAGAGGCCGCCGCGCTCGTAGGCGGTGCCGCGGTCGAGGATCTGCTCGATCTCGCGGTCGCCGCCGAAGCGGCTGATGGCGAGCACCGTGGCGCCGTGCATCGCGAAGAGCAGCACCGAGCCGTAGAGGAAGGTGATCGAGAGCGCGTGGAACGGGTTGTAGAAGAGGTTGCCGTAGCGCAGCGAGAAGGCGGTGGTCCAGTCGAGATGCGGGAAGATGCCGTAGGGCACCGCCTCCGACCACGAGCCCATCAGGATCGGCCGGAACAGGCCGAGCACCAGGAAGAGCCAGATCGCCGCGGCGAAGGCCCAGGGCACGTGCATCCCCATGTTGAGGTCGCGGGCCCGCCGGTAGCAGCGGAGCCACCAGGTCAGCACCGCAACCAGCAGGAAGAAGGAGGCGATGAGGAACCAGCCGCCGTCGTTGAGCGGCGGGAAGGACAGGCCGTATTGCGGCCCCGGCGGCTCGAGCGAGAGCCAGAAGAGCTGCTGCAGGAACAGGGCAAAGTTGTAGTCGACGGTGGCCAGCATGTTGATGCCGACCATGACGAACCAGATCGTGCCGGTGATCAGCGAGATGAAGCCCCACGAGCCGACGTAGATCGGGCCAACCTGGGCGTTGCCGATCCAGCCGAGGAACCGGGAGAAGAAGGGCTCTCCGACGCGGCCGAGCTCGGCCCCCGATCCCATGGTGCCCATCTCCGCCGGTCCGCGGACCTGCACCTGGGTGAAGATGTTCTGATACTCAGCCATGAGCGAGCGTCCCCCAGATCGGAAGTTCCAGCCACCAGTTCCACCATTCGGGCCAGCCGCGGGTCCAGACGGGACCGGAGATGATGATGCAGACCGCGCTCCAGAAGCCGGCGTTGAGCGCGAGCAGGAGCCCGAGCCGGTGGATGCCGAGGGTGCCCACCGAGTAGCCGATGAAGTCGCGGAAGTAGGTGTCCTCGTGCTCCGGCGTCAGCACCTCGTTGCCGCGGCGCGGGTTGACCGCGGAGAGCACCAGGCCGCCGTGGAGCGAGAGCGCGAGCGTGGTGGTGAAGAAGAACGTCACCGCCAGCATGTGCGCCGGATTGTAGTGGAAGTGCAGGTACTGGTAGCCGACGTTCGACACCCAGTCGAGGTGGCTGAAGATGCCGTAGGGGAAGCCGTGTCCCCATGCGCCGAGCAGCATCGGCCGGAACACGACGAGCGTCGAGTAGGCGAGGATCGCGAAGCTGAAGGCGACGGGCACATGGTAGCCGATGCCGAGCTTGCGGCTGATCTCGACCTGCCTGAGCGCCCAGGAGATGAAGGCGCCGTGGGCGGCGACGGTGATGAGCTGCCACAGCCCGCCCTCGCGCAGGGGCGCGATGCTGAGGCCGTAGGAGATGTCGGGCGGCGCAATGTTGATGAGCCAGGGGTTCCATTCTCCCTGGATCGCGGCGCCCCAGAAGATCAGGACGGTGCCGAGAAGGGCGAAGAACAGCGTGGAGACCCCGAAAAACCCAACATAGAACGGGCCGACCCAGAAATCGAAGAGATCACCGCCGATGAGCGTCCCGCCTCGGACGCGATATTTCTTTTCGAAGCTGAGCATTGCCATACTTCATGTCTCCGGTTCAGCGGGTTCGGCCAGGCGAAGGGTCGAATCCGTGTCATGGTCGGACGGAGTTGTCGCGGGCGGCGGGCCGCCCGCGGCTGTGTCGCTTGGCTAGTTCGTGGTGGCGGTCGCGGCGGCCGGCGTGGGCCCGTACTTGATCGCGGCCTGCTCGAACCAGTTGTACCGCTCCGTGCTGAGCAGGACGAGATGGATCATCGCCGCCAGCAGGAAGAGAAAGACGCCCTGCGCCACGAAGACGCGACGAGGGTCGAAGATCAGCCAGATCTTGTAGAACTTGCTCATGTCCACTGGTCCCTCCTCAGAACCACGGCCGCCAGATGAAGACTGCGAGGTGCGCTATCAGGGCGATCGTCGTGAAGAGGTAGAGACCGCTCATGTAGACGCTGTGCAGTTCCTGCGCCTGGTCGTCCGTCAATCCTGTGAAGGACAGGCTCTCATTGTCAGCCATTCACGTTCCTCCGGATGGTTTGACTGTTGCCGCGGGTCCCTCGCGGCCAGGGTGCCAGGCAAGAAGTCGCCGGGCAGTCTCCGCCCCCGGAGGACCGGGGTCGGTTTCGTGTCCGTCGAGGGGCCGCACGGGCCCGCATCAGACGGCGAAGATCTGCGGCGTGACGCGCCGGGCCATCGCCCAGGCCTCGGCCAGGAAGAAGCGGCGCGGCTGGCCGGTCCGGTTGGGCAGGAAGCTGCGGACCAGCGCCGTCGGGATCGAGATCACCAGGATGAGCGCGAAGTAGAGCGCGTATTCCAGGCCGCGCTCCTGGCGGCGGCGATGCGGTGTCGCTGCGTTCATGTCCAGGCTCATGGGCGGACCTCCTTGGTTGCCGGTTGCGGCCCCGGCGCGCCGCCGGGGGAGCGCGCCGGGGCCGCCGCGGCGGCCTCGGAG
>SKOX01000042.1 GCA_007119835.1 Paracoccaceae bacterium | reverse complement strand
GGCAAGGTGGTCCACCGCAACCGGCTGATCGAGCTGATCCAGTACGCGCCGACGACGAAATCGGTTCACGCGAAGCCGCTGCTGATCGTGCCGCCGTGGATCAACAAGTACTACGTGCTGGATCTGCAGCCGAAGAACAGCATGGTGCGCTACCTCGTCGAGCAGGGCTTCACCGTCTTCGTGATCTCGTGGCGGAACCCCGATGCCTCGATGGACGGGATCGGCATCGAGGATTACATGGACCTCGGGCCCCTCGAGACGAGCGACGTCGCGCGGGAGATCACCGGCAGTCCCGACGTGAACGTCATGGGCTACTGCATCGGGGGCACGCTGATGACGCTGACCCTCGCGATCCTCGCGGCCAAGGGTGACGACCGGTTCCGCTCGGCGAGCTTCATGGTGTCGCTTCAGGACTTCGCGCGGGTCGGAGACACCGCGGTCTTCATGGGCGAGGAGGGGCTGGAGCTCGTCGAGCGGCAGATGCTGGAGCGCGGCTATCTCGACAGCAGCGAGATGTCCAACATGTTCAACCTGCTGCGCTCGAACGACCTGATCTGGGCCAACGTCGTCAACAACTATCTCCTGGGCAACAAGCCGCCGGCGTTCGATCTGCTGTACTGGAACAGCGACGGCACCCGGATGACCCGCGCCGCGCACAGCTGGTACCTGCGCAACACCTACGGCGAGAACAACCTCGTCAAGCCCGGCAAGATCAAGCTCAAGGGCGAGGGGGTCGACCTCGGCCGCATCACCCTCGACAGCTATTCGGTCGGAGCGGAGAAGGACCACATCGTGCCCTGGGACGCGGCCTGGCGCATCACGCAGCTGTTCGGCGGCGACGTGCGCTTCGTGCTCGCTTCGAGCGGCCATATCGCCGGCATCATCAACCCGCCCGGCGGCAAGGGCGTTCACTGGACGCGGGAGAAACCGAAGGCTGCCGGCAGCGCGAAGCACTGGCTGGAGGAAGCTGCCCGCCATGACGGCAGCTGGTGGCGTGACTGGAAGGCCTGGCTTGCCGCCCGGTCCGGCAAGAGGGGCGCGCCGCCCGAGATGGGAAGCGCCGACCACCCTCCGCTCGAGGATGCGCCCGGCAGCTACGTGCTTGAGAAATGATCGGCCAAAGTCGCGCGGCGCTCACGGCTTCGTCGGAAGGGCAAGCTGGTGACACCACCGGGCCCTAAGCACCCATTTCTGACCGGACGGGAACCGGAATGCTGAAGAAGCAGGTCTTCCAGATCGCGGCGATCTACGTTCCGGGTCGCCGACCTCGAGGACGCCGTCGTCGTGCTCTACGAAAAGAAGCTTTCGTCGCTGCAGCCGATGGTGCCGCTCCTCGAGCAGGTCATCCAGAGCCAGAAGCCGCTCCTGATCATCGCTGAGGACGTCGACGGCGAGGCCCTCGCGACGTTGGTCGTCAACAAGCTCCGCGGCGGCCTCAAGGTCTCAGCCGTCAAGGCGCCGGGCTTCGGCGACCGCCGCAAGGCGATGCTGCAAGACATCGCGATCCTCACCAGCGGCCAGGTCATTTCCGAGGAACTCGGCATGAAGCTCGAGAGTGTGGGCATCGACATGCTCGGCACCGCCCGCAAGATCTCGATCACCAAGGATGCGACAACCATGGTCGACGGCCACGGCGAGAAGAGCGACATCGAGGCGCGCGTCTCCCAGATTAGGGCGATGATCGAGGAGACCACCTCCGACTTCGACAAGGAGAAGCTCCAGGAGCGCCTCGCGAATCTCTCGGGCAGCGTCGCGATCATCCGCGTCGGCGGTGCGTCCGAGGTCGAGGTGAAGGAGCGCAAGGACCGCGTCGACGACGGCGGCGGCATGCCCGGGGGGATGGGCGGCATGGAAGGCATGATGTGACGACAGGCGGAATCTGACGCAGCGCAAACTCCGCATTAACAAGTCGGGCGTCCGGTAGGGCGCCCGATTTCTGTCAGCCAAGAGGATCAGCCCGTGACGCTGACCTCCACATTCATGCTGAGCAGCGCGTCGGACGGGCCGACGAAACTGCCGGCCACCGGGACGGCTTGCCCTATGTCGCGCACGACCGCCACCGGGTTCAGGTTCGCCCCGCCGACGCTGCGGTTCGTCGGATCGAAGGTGATCCAGCCCACACCCGGCACGTAGACCTCCGCCCAGGCATGGGTCGCGCCGGCGCCCACGGGGCCCGGACGCCAGCCGGATCACCGTTTGTACCGCCGAGGGAGCTCACGCCGCGGAAGGAGATGATGCGGTGCGGCATTTCCCGGTTTCCGAACGTCCGTTTAGGGCCGGTTCACGTCGAAGGGAGCGACAGTCGCTGCTTCTCCCAATCCATCGGAAACGGCTCCAGCACCCGCGCCAGCGTCACCTTCGAACCTTGGCCTCCATCCAGGATCGCCTCCACGATGTCCGGTGCGAGCAGCGTGAGCCGAAGCACGCGGCAGACGTAGGACCGGTTGACCTTCTCGGCCTCGGCAAGTTCCGTCATGCTGCTGAACTCCCCGCTCTCGAGCATCCGCTGCCAGCGATGAGCTCGCGCGAGGGCCTTCACGAGCGCGCTGTCGATGGGCGTCAGCGGGCGCCCCGTCGTGCCGTCGGGCGTGATCACCAGCTTCCGGCCGCCGTTTTTTCGGACGGCGAAGGGCACGCGGACCGACAGGGTCGACGACACCGGCCGGCTCACGCCGCCGCCCTTGCGTCGATGCCGAACTCACGCACGAGACCGGCGAGCCCGTCGGTGCGCAGCCTGATGTCGAGATCATCCTCCGCGATCTCGATCCTCTCGACCAGCAGCGCCACGATGCGCGCCTGCTCGGCCGGGAACAGTTCATCCCACAGTGGGTCGAGCTGCTGCAGCGCCGCGCGCGCGTCCGCCTCGGAAATCTCCCCGTCCTGCGCGCGCGCGGCCTTCCACGTCCCCGCCACGATCTCGGGCTGGCGGAACACCGCGCGGAGCTGGTCGATGATGGCAGCCTCAATCTCGCCCGCAGGAACGCGGCCGATCGGGCATGACCCGGCGCCGTGCTTCAGCACGGTCTGGCTCACATAGTAGCGGTAGAGCTTGCCACCCTTGCGAGTATGGGTCGGCGAGAAGGCCGCCCCATCGGGGCCGAACAGCAACCCCTTAAGCAGCGCAGGTGTCTCTGCGCGGGTGCGCGCGGCGCGCTTCCGCGGGCTTTCCTGCAGGATGGCGTGGACACGGTCCCACGTCTCGCGGTCGATGATTGCGTCGTGCTCACCGGGATAGGCAGTGCCCTTGTGCACCGCCATGCCGATGTAGACCGGGTTGTTCAGGCACTTGTAGAGGTAGCCCTTGTCGATTGGGTTGCCGCGTTTCGTGCACGCCCCCTGCTCGCGCAGCTGCCGCGCCAGCACCGTCCCCGAGCCGATCTCGACGAACCGCTCGAAGATCGAGCGGACGAGGGCCGCCTCGTTCTCGTGCACCACCAGCTTGCGGCCTTTCACCTCGTAGCCGAGCGGCACCGTGCCGCCCATCCACATCCCCTTCTGTCGTGACGCCCGGATCTTGTCGCGGATCCGCTCGGCAGTCACCTCCCGCTCGAACTGGGCGAACGAGAGCAGGATGTTGAGCGTGAGCCTGCCCATCGACGTGGTCGTATTGAACGACTGCGTGACCGAGACGAAGGTCACGCCGTTCCGGTCGAACACCTCGACCAGCTTCGAGAAGTCCATCAGCGAGCGCGAGAGCCGGTCGATCTTGTAGACGACGACCACGTCGATGAGCCCCTCCTCGATGTCCGCCATCAACCGCTTCAGTGAAGGGCGATCGAGGGTGCCGCCGGAAAAACCGCCGTCGTCGTATGGCTCGCGGATCAGTGCCCAGCCCTCGGAGCGCTGGCTCGCGACATAGGCCTCGCAAGCCTCGCGCTGGGCGTGGAGCGAGTTGAACTCCTGCTCCAGCCCTTCCTCGGAGGATTTTCGGGTGTAGACCGCGCAGCGTAGCTTTCGGGTGATCGGCTTGGTCATGTGCGATGATTCTTCAGGCCGAAGAAGACGAGGCCGTTCCACCGGGTGCCGGTGATCGCCCGTGCGATTGCCGAGAGCGACCGGTACGGCCGCCCCTCCCATTCGAAACCGTCGGTCAGCACCGTGACCGTGTGCTCGACGCCCTTCCATTCGCGCACCAGCCGGGTGCCGGCGATCGGCCTGGCGTCGGGCCGGATGCGGCGCGCAGTGATGTTGCCGCTGTCGAGCTGTTCACCGAGCGCCTCGAGGCGGCGGATCGTCTGCGGCTTCAGCCCGCCATAGGCGAGTTCCTGGATGCGGTAGGCCAGACGGCTCTCGAGATAGCGCCGGTTGAACGGCGGCGGCTCGCTGTCGAACAGGTCGCGCCACTGTTTCTTCAGGTCGGGCGTCG
>SKOX01000144.1 GCA_007119835.1 Paracoccaceae bacterium | reverse complement strand
TCCGCGCGGGCTGAAGGTCGCGCGCCCGATCCGCGCGTGCTGAAGGTCGCGGGCGATCCGCGCGGGCTGAAGGTCGCGCGCGCTCGACGCGTGCTGAAGGTCGCGCGGCCGTCGCGGGTTCTCGTCGCGGGTTCTGGAAGCCGTGGACAGGTCGCCGTGCAGCCGGACGGGGCGCGGCGGGATCGCGCCCGGGCGCTGCGGAAAAGTTGAGTTCAGGAGACGAGGATGGTCTTGCACCTGTTTCGAAGCGCCAAGCCGGCGCCGCCGGAAGCCAAGGCATCGGCGGCGGCGCGTGTCGTCCCGATCCATGGCACCCGGGTGAGCTGGTCGTCGCGCGATGCCGGGACGCTGACGCGGGTCGGCTTTCTCGGCAACCCGGTCGGGTTTCGCTGCGTCAAGCTGATCGCGGAGGCGGCCTCGGCGGTGCCGCTGGTCGTGCAGGACGCGGAGCGGCGCTTCGAGGCGCATCCGGTGATCGACCTTCTCGGCGCGCCGAACCCGGGGCAGGGGGGCGGGGCGCTGTTCGAGAGCTTCTACGGCAACCTGCTGCTGACCGGCGACGGCTATTTCGAGGCGGCGGGCGTGCATGCCTCGGGCGGGCCGCGGGAGCTCTACGTGCTCCGGTCGGACCGGATGAAGGTGGTGCCGGGGACGGATGGCTGGCCGGTCGCCTACGAATACGCGGTCGGCGCCCGCAAGCATCTCTTCGACATGCGCGAGGAGCGGGTGCCGGTGCTGCATGTCCGGAACTTCCATCCGCAGGACGACCATTACGGCCTGTCGCCGATGCAGGCGGCGGCGGCGGCGGTGGACGTGCACAACGCGGCGTCGCGCTGGTCGAAGGCGCTCCTCGACAATGCGGCGCGGCCTTCGGGGGCGATCGTCTACAAGGGCGTCGACGGCGCCGGCATGATGTCGGCCGAGCAGCACCAGCGGCTCGTCGACGAAATCGAGACCTACCACCAAGGGGCGCAGAACGCCGGCCGGCCGATGCTGCTCGAGGGCGGGCTCGACTGGAAGCAGATCGGGTTCTCGCCCAGCGACATGGAGTTCCACCGCACCAAGGAGGCGGCGGCGCGGGAGGTGGCGCTGGCCTACGGCGTGCCGCCGATGCTGCTCGGGCTGCCGGGCGACAACACCTATGCGAACTATGCCGAGGCGCACCGGGCGTTCTACCGGCTGACCGTGCTGCCGCTTGTCTCGAAGACGCTGGCGGCGATCTCGGGCTGGCTGCCATCGTGGTACGGCGAGCCCTTCGCGCTCAAGGTCGACTACGACAACGTGCCGGCGCTCGCCGAGGAGCGCGAGGCGCTGTGGCGGCGGATCGAGGCGGCGTCGTTCCTGACCGACGCAGAGAAGCGGCAGCTCCTGGGGCTTCCGAGGGTGCCGGAGGATTGATGAAGTCCGGCGTCCGCGGCGGCGGATCGCGCTTTCTCTACGAGCCGTTCGACGTGGCGCAGGCGCGGCTCGATGTCGCCGAGAAGATCGCCGAGGAGCGCTGGGCGCAGCTCGAGCGGCGGCTCGTCCACATGGAAACCACCCTCGACCGCCTGGAGCGGCGGATGTGGCTCGCCGTCTACGGGGCGGCGTCGCTGATCCTCGCGAACATCGCCTACGGGCTCCTGGGCGCGCTGCAATGAAGGAGAGATGGATGATTGAGCGCTGGGGCGGGCTCGAGACCAAGTTCCGCCGCTTCGACGGCGAACTCGGCCTCGAGGACGGGGCGGTGATCGCGGGCTATGCCAGCCTGTTCGACGCCACCGACCAGGGCGGCGACGTGGTGCGGCGCGGGGCCTATGCGGGCTCGCTGGCGCGGCTCGTGGCGGCCGGGCAGCGGGTGAAGATGCTCTGGCAGCACGACCCGACCCGGCCGATCGGCGTCTGGGACGAGGTGCGCGAGGACGCCCGCGGCCTCTGGGTGCGCGGGCGGCTGCTCACGGAGGTGCAGGCGGCGCGGGAGGCGAAGGCGCTCCTCGAGGCGGGCGCCATCGACGGGCTGTCGATCGGCTACCGCACGGTTCGGGCGGAGAAGTCGGCCGGCGGCCGGCTCCTGCACGAGGTGGAGCTCTGGGAGGTGTCGCTCGTCACCTTCCCGATGCTGCCCGAGGCGCGGGTCAGCGCCGGCGATGCCGAGGCGCTGGCACGGGACCTGGCGGAGGCCTTCCGCGAGGCAAGGGAGATGCTGGCGTGACGCGCCGGCGGACAAGGGATGATGAGACAGGACGGGATCCAGAATGACCACACCTGACGCCAAGCCGCGGGCGGAGGCCCCGGCGCTCGAGGTGAAGAACGCGCTCGCCGGCTTCCTAGGCGAGTTCAAGGCCTTTCAGGCCGAGATCAAGACGAAGCTCAAGGAACAGGAAAGCCAGCTCGCCATGCTCGACCGCAAGTCCATCGCCGCCTCGCGTCCGCCGCTCGAGCGGGCCGTCGACCACGCGGCGCCGCACAAGAAGGCCTTCGCCGCGTACCTGCGCTCGGGCGACGACGAGGGCTTCCGCTCGCTCGGCGTCGAGGGCAAGGCGCTGAACACCCAGGTGGCGGCCGAGGGCGGCTACCTGGTCGATCCGCAGACCGCCGCCGAGATCGTCGGCGTGCTGCGCTCGTCGGCCTCGATCCGGGCGATCGCCAACGTCGTCAGCGTCGAGGCGACCGCCTTCGACGTGCTGGTCGATCACACCGAGATCGGCGCGGGCTGGGCCTCGGAGACTTCCGCCACCGGCGAGACCGAGGCGCCGCGGGTCGATCGCATCTCGATCCCGCTCCACGAGCTGGCGGCGATGCCGAAGGCGTCGCAGCGGCTGCTCGACGACTCGGCCTTCGACGTCGAGGGCTGGCTGGCGCAGCGGATCGCCGACAAGTTCAGCCGGGCGGAGGCGCTCGCCTTCGTCTCGGGCGACGGGCAGGAGAAGCCGACCGGCTTCCTCACCTACCCCAAGGTCGACAACGACATCTGGGCCTGG
This sequence comes from Paracoccaceae bacterium, assembly GCA_007119835.1. Lineage (GTDB taxonomy): Bacteria > Pseudomonadota > Alphaproteobacteria > Rhodobacterales > Rhodobacteraceae > Amaricoccus. The sequence continues at coordinate 1,420 of SKOX01000144.1, read as the reverse complement.
GGCTCGCTCGGCTATGTGCCGACCGGCGAGGACGGCGACTTCTCGGCCTCCGACCCGGCGGATGCGATCGTCGACCTCGTCTATGCCCTCGGCGCGCGCTACCGGGCGAATGCGGCCTTCGTGATGAACTCGAAGACCGCGGGCGCGGTGCGCAAGATGAAGGACGCCGACGGGCGCTTCCTGTGGTCGGACAGCCTGGCTGCGGGCGAGCCGGCGCGGCTGATGGGCTACCCGGTGCTGGTCGCCGAGGACATGCCCGACATCGCGCAGGGCGCCTTCGCCATCGCCTTCGGCGACTTCCGCGCCGGCTACACCATCGCCGAGCGGCCGGACCTGCGCATCCTGCGCGATCCGTTCTCGGCGAAGCCCTACGTGCTCTTCTATGCCACGAAGCGCGTCGGCGGCGACGTCAGCGACTTCGCGGCGATCAAGCTCCTGAGATTCGCGGCGAGCTGAAGCGGGCGATTTTGCCCCGCCTCTCGCGCGGATGACCGGCCGGACAAGGCCGCGTCGGTCCGGGCACACCCCTGCATTCCAGCTTCGCTCCTCATCACCGCTCGGGCGTGTGGGGGTGTGCCTCGGCGCCGTCTCGGGCGGCGCCGTCTCGCGGCGTGACCGCAGTATTCTGGAGCCTGACATGATCTTGACGGAAATCAGCGCGCCGCCGGCGGCGTCGGTGCCGGTGCGCGCCTTCGCGGAGCATCTGCGGCTCGGCAGCGGGTTCGCCGACGACGGGTCGGAGGACCAGGTGCTCGAGCTCTACCTTCGTGCCGCGATGGCGGCGGTGGAGGCGCGCATCGGGCGCGCGCTCCTCGCGCGGCGGTTCAGCTGGACGGTGACGCGCTGGCGCGAAGAGGCGAGCCAGGGCCTGCCGATCGGGCCGGTGTCGGCGGTCGAGGAGATCGCGCTGGTGGGGCCTGATGGCGCCGAGACGCTCGTCGAGCCGGAGCTCTGGTCGCTCATGCGGGATGGGCTGCGGCCGCGGCTGACCGGGCGCAGCGGGCGGCCCCTGCCGCGCATCCCGCGCGGCGGGCATGCGGAGGTCCGTTTCACCGCGGGCTTCGGGACCCAATGGGCCGCCGTTCCGGCCGACCTGCGGCAGGCGGTGTTCCTGCTCGCGGCGCACTACTACGAGAACCGGTCGGCGACCGGGCAGGCTGCCTCGGCGATGCCGTTCGGGGTTCTCGTCCTCCTCGAGGCCTACCGGAGCTTCAGGGTCGGCGGAGGTGCTGCATGATGGCGCGCGGCACCCGTCCCCGCCTGACGCGGCGCCTGATGCTCGAGGAGCGGGCGAGCCTTCCCGATGGTGCGGGCGGTTTCGCGGTGTCGTGGCGGGCGGTCGGAACGCTCTGGGCCGACATCGCGCCCAGGACGGGCCGCGAGGACTTCCTCGCGGCGCAGGCGCGGTCCCGGATGCGGC
>SKOX01000151.1 GCA_007119835.1 Paracoccaceae bacterium | reverse complement strand
CGACGGCGCGGGATCGCGGGCGGCGAGCAGCTTCGTCGTCCCCGCCCCGACCCGCTCGCGCGAGAGAAGCGCGAGGCCGTCGCGCGCCGCAGCACAGGCCGCGAGCCCCGCCGGGTCGAGGCCGCGCTCGGGGTCGCCGTACCAGGCATGGAACCGGAAGAAGCGCAGGATGCGCAGGTAGTCCTCGGCGATCCGCACCGCCGGGTCGCCGACGAAGCGCACGCGCCGGGCCGCGAGATCCCGAAGCCCCTGCCCCACCGGATCGAGCACCGTTCCGTCCGGGCGGGCGTAGAGCGCGTTGATCGTCAGGTCGCGCCGCGCCGCGTCGTCGGCGATGTCGCGCGAGAAGGCGACGACCGCCCGGCGCCCGTCGGTCTCGACGTCGCGGCGGAATGTCGTGACCTCGAAGGGGAAATGCCCGCTGACGACCGTCACCGTGCCGTGCTCGACCCCGGTCGGCACCGCCTTGAGGCCGGCGTCGGCGGCGAGCGCCAGAACCCGCTCGGGCGGCGCGTCGGTCGCGATGTCGATGTCGCTCACGCCCTGGCCGAGGAGCGCGTTGCGCACACAGCCGCCGACGAAGAAGGCCGCGTGTCCCGCGCCCTCGAGCATGTCGGTGACCGCCCGCGTGCGGGCCTCGCCGATCCAGGACGCCTCGACCCGACCCACGGGCGTCAGAACTTGTAGATGTATCGACGACGCGAAAGCCTGCCCGCTGATGACATCGGATGATCTTCTGCGAATATCGCCGTTGCGGGCATTCTTTCACGTCCTCTCAGGCCAGCCGGTCGGCGAGCGACTTCAGCATCCGGGCGGTCGCGCCCCAGATGTAGTGCGGACCGTAGGGGATGACGTAGTATTGCCGCCAGCCGCCCTGCCAGCGCCGCCGGTGCACCTGCAGGTTGGCAGGGTCGAGCAGGAAGGCGAGCGGCACCTCGAAGACCTCGGCGACTTCGGCGGGGTCGCGCACCGGCTCGAACCGGCCGACGACCCGGCCGACGAAGGGCGTCACCGAGTAGCGCGTGACCGTCTCGTGGGTGTCGAGCGCGCCGACCAGCTCGACCGCCTCGGGATCGAGGCCGATCTCCTCGTGCGCCTCGCGCAGCGCGGCGTGGGCGAGGCTCGCGTCGCCGGGATCGACCCGGCCGCCCGGGAAGGCCACCTGGCCGCCGTGCCGCCTGAGCCCGTGCGCCCTGCGGGTGAGGATGACGTTGACGCGCGAGCCGCGCTCGACCAGCGGCACGAGCACCGCTGCCGGCAGCAGCCGGCGCTCGGGGTCGAGCAGGGGAACGAGCTCGGGGTTGAGGTCGTAGTCGGACGACTGCGCCGCCTCGACCGCGCCGAGCGCCCGCCCGACCGCCTCGACATTGAAGCGCACGCGATCCATGGCGGATAATCTGGCGCCTCGGCCCTGCCGAGGCAAGGGCGTCGCGGGCAATGCCGCGGCAGCGTAGCCGCCGCGGCACACCGGCTTGCGGCGTCAGCGCCCGGCGGTGCGGGCGACCTCGGCCGCGAAATCCTCGACCTCGCGCTCGATGCCCTCGCCGACGGCGAGGCGGACGAAGCCGGTGACCTCGACGCCCGCGTCCTTCGCGGCCTGGCCGACGGTGACGTCGGGGTTGACCACGAACTTCTGGTTGAGGAGCGTCACCTCCTCGAAGAACTTGCCCATCCGGCCCTGGATCATCTTCTCGATGACCTGCTCGGGCTTGCCCGAGGCGCGGGCCTGCTCGGAGAGCACGGCCTTCTCCCGCTCGACGAGCGCCGGGTTGAGGTCGGCCTCGGACAGCGAGGCCGGGTTGGTCGCCGCGACATGCATCGCGATCTGGCGGCCGATGCCGGTGTCCTGGCCCTTCAGCGCCACGAGCACGCCGATCTTGCCCATGCCCTCGGCGGCGGCGTTGTGGACGTAGGACGCCACGCTGTCGCCCTCGACCCGCTCCATGCGGCGCAGCGCCATGTTCTCGCCGATCGTCGCGACCTTCTCGGTGACCGAGTCCGCGACGCTCTTGCCGCCCTCGAGCGAGGCCGCCAGCAGCGACGCGAGGTCGGGCTGGTCGAGCGCCTTCTCCGCGATCCGGCGCAGGAGCCCCTGGAACTCGGCGTTGCGCGCGACGAAGTCGGTCTCGGAGTTGAGCTCGACCGCGACGCCGACGCCGCCGCGCACCGCGACGGCCACGAGGCCCTCGGCCGCCGTCCGGCCCGACTTCTTCGCGGCCTTGGCGAGGCCCTTGGTGCGCAGCCAGTCGATGGCCGCCTCCATGTCGCCGTCGGTCTCGGTCAGGGCCTTCTTCGCGTCCATCATGCCCGCGCCGGAGGCCTCGCGCAGTTCCTTCACCATCTGGGCGGTGATCGCCATCGTGCTCTCCTCAAGTCCATCCATCCTGTCGCGACCCGGCCGTTACCGCGGGCCCGCGACCGTTCCGTGACGCTCAGGCGTTCGCCTTGTCCGAAGCCGGCTCCTGGGCGGCTTCCGCCTCCGGAGCACCGGCCTCGGCCGGCGCGCTCTCGGTGGCGGCCGCCTCGGCGGCCCCCTCGGCGGCGGCCGCCTCGTCGATCTCCTCGGTGGGCGACTCCTCCATCGCGCCGATGTCGATGCCTGCCGAGCCGAGCTGCGCCGTCATGCCGTCGATCGCCGCCCGCGCGATCAGGTCGCAGTAGAGCGCGATCGCCCGGCTGGCGTCGTCGTTGCCGGGGATCGGGTAGTCGATGCCCTCGGGCGCCGAGTTGGTGTCGAGCACCGCGACGACCGGGATGCCGAGCTTCCTCGCCTCCAGGACGGCGAGCGCTTCCTTGTTGGTGTCGATCACGAAGATCAGGTCCGGGACGCCGCCCATCTCGCGGATGCCGCCGAGCGAGGCCTGGAGCTTGGCCTGCTCGCGCTCGAGGCCGAGGCGCTCCTTCTTGGTCAGGCCCTCGGCGCCGCCGGCGAGGCGCTCGTCGATCGACTTCAGCCGGGCGATCGAGTTCGACACCGTCTTCCAGTTGGTCAGCGTGCCGCCGAGCCAGCGGGAGTTCATGTAGTACTGCGCGCACTTCTCGGCGGCTTCGGCGATCGCCTTCTGCGCCTGGCGCTTGGTGCCGACGAACAGGATGCGCCCGCCCTTGGCCACGGTGTCGCGCACGACGACGAGCGCCTGGTCGAGCAGCGGCACCGTCTGGGTCAGGTCGATGATGTGGATGCCGTTGCGGTCGCCGTAGATGAACGTCCCCATGCGGGGGTTCCAGCGATGCGTCTGGTGGCCGAAATGCACGCCGGCCTCGAGGAGCTGACGCAGGTTGAATTCAGGCAGGGCCATGACGGGTTCGTCCTTTCCGGTTTCGATCCTCGGCGGGGCGTGAGGGCCTCTCGGCCCAACCGGCGGACGCCGGGGATGTCTCCCCCGGGCGCCCAGACCCTGCCTGTGGTGTTCAGGTGCGCGGCCCCTACGCGATGCCGACGGGTTTTGCAAGGCCGGTCCGGCAGCGCCCGCGCGGCTTTCAGCCCTCGACCGGCCCGACCGGAACCGGCCCGACCGGAACCGGCCTGACCAGCAGCAGCCAGTGCTCGCTCTCGTTCTGCCAGCCGTCCTTGACCATCGCGCGGCTGTCCCGCCGCTCGAAGCCCAGGGCCGCGTAGAAGCGCAGCGCCGGCAGGTTGGCATCGGCGGCGATCAGGCTCACCGCCTCGCACCCCGCGAGACGGGCCAGTCGCTCGGCCTCGGCCATCAGCGCCGCGGCCACGCCCCGTCGCCGCCACGGCGGATAGACGGCGAGCGCGTTGACGTACCAGCTCCCCACCGCCTGGTTCTCGAGGTCCACGATCGGCCGCAGCAGCGGCGGCAAATCGTCGAGCGGCTCGGCCGCGCGGTTGGGGTAGCCGACGAGGGCGCCCGCCACCCTGTCCGCGTCGACCGCGACCGTGGCGTTGCGCCAGGAGAAGGCGCCCTCGTCCCGCTCGGCCCGGCTTTGTCCCACGCTCCAGGCGTCCTCGCCGGGCCCGGCGAGGCTCGACCAGAGCAGGTGCGGCAGCCCCTCGGCCGCCATGTCGATCAGCCGCACGAGGTCCGCCGCATCCTCCCGGACCGCCGGCCGGAGTTCCACCGTCATCCTGCTACCCCCACGCGCCCGAGACGCACCGCGCGCCTGTCGCAATCCTACCATAGCCGCCGGCCCGCGTCCCGCGCCCGCGCGGTGGCGGCAGGGGAATCGGGCGAAGGTTCACCTTCCGATGAGGCTTGCGAGGTACTCGTCGTCCCAGGCGGCGACCTTTCGCTTGAGACGGAGCGAGTCCTTGCCCGGCCTCGTCGCATCAGGTTGAGGGCGATGTGCTTGATGGTGGTGAAGTTGGCGGGAGCGTGGTCGGTTCGCAGGCGGCATTCGTCGTCGCGAAAGACCATGTCCATG